>NZ_CAWQAF010000026.1:35987-45386 GCF_963892745.1 Yersinia sp. Marseille-Q3913
TGGCTGCCTTGCTGTAGCTCCAATTACTTTGGGGGATACCTTCGTACTTGAAACTACAGCGGTGTTAGCTGCACTCACTTTCCTGAATCACTGACGTGATTGGGCATAGAAACATTATTTACTGCTTAATTTTGTGCTTATGACGTCCATAGTTGATAAACTGGCGTATCTTTGCATAATGCGCACTCATATACGCAACCAACAGACAGAAAGCACCATGATAAATGACGTCATATCCCCGGAGTTTGATGAAAACGGCCGTGCCATGCGCCGTATTCGTAGTTTTGTTCGCCGTCAGGGCCGCTTGACCAAGGGCCAACAACTGGCGCTGGATAGCTACTGGCCGGTGATGGGCGTGGAATATCAGGCAACGCCGGTTGATTTAAGCGCTCTATTTGGCCGCGAAGCGCCAGTGGTATTGGAGATAGGTTTCGGTATGGGCACTTCGCTGGTGGCTATGGCGGCCAGTAATCCACAGCAGAATTTTCTGGGAATAGAAGTTCACTCTCCGGGGGTCGGTGCATGTCTTGGTTCAGCGCACGAAGCTGGCCTGAGTAACCTGCGGATCATGTGTCATGACGCCGTTGAAGTGCTGGAAAACATGATTCCAGATGCTTCATTGGATATGGTTCAGCTGTTTTTCCCCGACCCATGGCACAAAGCGCGCCATAATAAGCGCCGTATCGTCCAGACACCTTTTGTTGAACTGGTGAGAAGTAAACTAAAAGTGGGTGGCGTGTTCCATATGGCCACCGACTGGCAACATTATGCGGAACATATGCTGGAAGTTATGTCAGGTGTGAACGGATTCCACAACCTTTCAGAACAAAATGATTATGTACCTCGTCCGGACTCACGTCCGCTGACAAAATTTGAATTACGTGGCCAGCGTCTGGGACATGGCGTTTGGGATCTGATGTTTGAGAGGAAAGAATAATGGCTAATAATCGTAGTCGTCGCTTACGTAAGAAAATGCATATCGCTGAGTTTCAGGAATTAGGTTTCTCGGTAAAGTGGACCTTCCCTGAAGGTACAGGTGTTGATGTCATTGATGAAACTGTCGATGCTTTTATCGATGAAGTTATTGAAGCAAACGGCCTGGCATTTGATGGCAGTGGCTATTTGCAGTGGGAAGGTCTGATTTGCCTGCAAGAGATCGGTCACTGCACTGATGAGCATCGTGCATTGGTCACTAAATGGCTGGAAGCTCGCAAGCTGAGAAATGTAGAAACCAGTGAGCTGTTTGATATCTGGTGGGATTGATCTTCCGTTTTAACAGCAGATAATGAATAAGGGCGCCTAAGCAGGCGCCTTTATACTGTTTCATGATGTTGAAATTAAAGGATTAATTTCTATCAGTGTCCACGCATTGACCACATCGACAAAAAAGGCCCGCGATTGCGGGCCTTAATTTATGCGTAACGGAACAATTAGTTAGATTTTGGTCGTGTAAACAAAACCAACATCCCGATAATGATATCGCCGATAACCCAAATGGTGCCGATCATCATCATGCCGATACCTGTACCGATAGCCGCCCCTGCACGTTCTGCATCAGAGCCAGCATTTTGCATAACTTCGCCAGTAGAACCGACGCCCGCAACTAACCAATAAATCATAAGCAGATTAAATAAGATAAAACTCCACTTAATGACTTTACCAAAAAATGTACGCTTTGGTTTTCTTAGCTGATGGCCGCAAGACGGGCATTTAAACGCAGTATCACTAACATTATTGGTGCATGAAGAACATTGAACTAATGCCATTTACTTATTCCCTTTTATGTAATTACTTCTAGCCCAGTGGTTTAATACTTCAGCAATTGTAATGAGTAATAAGTCATCAATCCAATAAAAAGCCCGCACGCGGCAGGCTGATTGAAAACTGTTGAGTATCAAAAACCTAAATCAAACTGATCATCACCCAGATGCCCTGGCAGAAACAGATCGCGGGGTAGGGTTGCAGTGTTATTACGGCTGGGGTGGGACAGGATTTTATCGACTGATTGCAGCGTGGTGAACGTACAGCTGCAAAGCAGGTTTTGGCACTGGTGGTAATTCTCTTTGGTATTGACGGTTATCATTCTGCTGGTACGGGTGCGGGTGACGGCACCACATTGTGGGCATGACATCATGATAATAACTCCAACCTTCTCTTGCTTGGCTAAAGTATAACCTATTCATTCTCCGAATTCTTTTCCTCTGTTTCTTCTCCCGCCATATCCCAGTTGGATATTTTCACTTCAAAATTTAGTGCGGTCGTAAAGCCATTATCGCCGATGGTGTGAGTGACCTGGGTAATGATCCAATCGGCCTGATCAATCTCCGGCTTAAAGCCTTGCATCACGGCGGGCAGTTCTGGAAATAAGTCAGCGCGGCCGCGTGCCAGTGTCATAGTAAATTCAGCCGCACCCCGTTGCAGTTTCGACCAGCGGGCGGCAGCGGCACGACGGGCGGCCCGTTCTGTCTTGAATGTTTCGCGCATCACAAAAACGTTCCCCTCGACACCTTCCAGATAATTTCCCTCTTTGCTGCTTGATGCCGGCGTCTTTACTTTCGGCGGTGTTTTACTTTTCCGCTTGCGGCGAACGCTGGTTTTTTGTGGCTTGCCGTAGTTGAGATCCAGCCAGTAGGCGGTAACGCCTGTATAGGCGTCACGGTCAGCGACCCGAAAACTGTGTTTGTCACCACTGGCGCGGGTGATGGTGATGGCCGGTAACAGTTTGCCGCTTTGGGATAGCGCGCGTCCTGGATGCATGAATAACAACATGCCGTTTTTGATGGTGGTAATTGCGCCGAGCTTTTCCGCCATGCGGGTTAAAAAGCTGATATCTGACTCGCTGGTCTGGTCGGCGTGGTCGATCTCTATTTTCCCTAAATCCTCACTGACGCCCGCTTTCAGGTCATAGCGCGAGGCAATACTGGCAACCACTTTCCCGACGGTAATATCGTGCCAACTGTACTCCCGTTTCACATTGAAGGTATCGCGAAAATCAGCACTGCGGGCGGTGACAATCAGCTGATCCGGCGGGCCAGTATGGCTGATTTCATCCACGGTAAAGCGGCCCTTACTGATCAGCGGTTCACCTTTCCAGCCCAGCGCAATATCAATCTGTGCCCCACGTTTAGGCAAGGCGACTTTCTGGTCAGCGTCATCAATGACCAATTCCAGCATATCAGCTTCAAAACCACGGTTATCGGTCAGCGTTAAACTGATCAGCCGGTCGTTAACCGTGGTCTGAGTTTTGCCGCCTATTTTGATATCAAAGGCGGGGCGTGGGGTGAGGTCGTCCGGGAGTAGTTGCATAGCGCTATTTTTACGGGGAAACGACGCGCAGACAAACCCCTGTTTGCTGTGTCAGGCCTGATACAACAGGCAGGCGGTGATTTACGCGCGAGGTTGGTTGATGATTTCGGCAAGGATTAATCCTTTTCGGAGCGTACCCCCATGACAACAAATTATCACCACGGTGTGAGCGGTGAGGAAACCACTGACACCTCGACCATCATTAACGATATCGACTCCGCCGTGATTGGTGTGGTCTGTACTGCGGACGATGCTGACGCCACCACCTTTCCGTTGAATACGCCGGTATTACTGACGCGGGTTAAGAACGTGCTCGGCAAAGCGGGGAAAACTGGCACATTACGCCAAACCCTGAAGGCCATCTCTGATCAAACCAGCCCGCAAACCGTGGTTATCCGTGTGGCGGAAGGGGGCACAGAAGAGGGCGAAAAGAGCACCGAGGCCAATGTGATCGGCGGCGTGGATGAGAACGGTTTATACACTGGCCTTTATGCCTTGATGGTCGCTGAAATGCGTGTCGGCGTGAAGCCACGCATCATTGGCGCACCGGGGCTGGATACCTTGGCAGTGGCCAATCAAATTGCCATTTTTGCCCGAGAACTGAAGGCGTTTGCTTATATCAGTGCCAACGGCTGCAAAACCATTGCCGAGGCCAAACTTTACCGCAAGAACTTTATTCAGCGCGAAGTGATGGTGATTTACCCCGACTGGCTGGCCTATGACAGCGAAGCTGAAAGCAACGTTGTGGTGCCCGCACCGGCTTATGCGCTGGGGTTGCGCGCCAAGATTGACGCGGATATTGGCTGGCATAAAACCCTGTCCAACGTGCCGGTTGATGGTGTGCTGGGGACATCGGTTGATATCTATTTTTCCTTGCAAGGCAAAGACACCGACGCCGACGAGCTGAACAGCAACCACATTACCACGCTGATCAAGCAAAAAGGTTTTCGCTTCTGGGGTTCCCGCACCTGCGAGGAAGAGGTGTTTATTTTCGAGAGCTACACCCGCACCGCGCAGATCCTGCTAGATACCATTGCGGAAGCCCATTTCTACTATATCGACAAACCGCTAACGCCGTCACTGGCGAAAGATGTTATCGACGGTATCAACCGCAAATTGTCGGCCTATGTTACCGCCGGTCGCCTGTTGGGTGCACGGTGCTGGTATGACACCGACGCCAACAGCACCGACACGCTGAAGCTGGGCAAGTTGACCATTCGTTACAACTACACCCCGGTGCCGCCGCTGGAGAATCTGGGGTTGATTCAGGAATTCACCGACGAATATTTCGCGAGCTTTGCGAATGCCGTCAATAGCTAAGGGTTATTACTATGGCATTGCCAAGAAAACTTAAGTATTTCAACGTCTATGTCAATGGCGAGAGCTATCTGGGGCAAGCCTCAGAGCTGACACCGCCAAAGCTGACTATCAAGACGGAAGATTATCAGGGTGCCGGTATGCCCGGTTCGGTGGCGGTGGATCTCGGCTTTGAGGCGGGGGCGCTGGATATGGAATTAACCCTCGGCGGGCTGGCCCCTGAATTGCTGAAACTGTGGGGTACGCCTACCGCTGACGGGGTGCAGTTCCGTTTTGCTGGCTCCTATCAGGCGGAGGATACCGGTGAGGCGATCCCGCTGGAAATCCAAACGCGCGGCCGTTACACCGAGCACGATCCCGGCAGCGCGAAACAGGGTGATGATACCAGCCATAAATACACACTGAAAAATACCTACTGCAAAATCACGGCCAACAACGAGGAACTGGTCGAGTTGGATGTCCTGAACATGATCTACCGGGTGAACGGTGTGGATATGCTGGAAAAACACCGCGCTAATATTGGCCTTTAATCTGGGAATTTATTTATGTTGAATACCATTGTTTTACAAACACCGATCAAGCGCGGGAAGACAATCATCAAAGAAGTTTCTTTGACAGGCGCGCTGAAACAGGCCGGTTCTTTACGTGGCCTGAAGATGTACGACATCATTACCACCGATGTTAACGCCCTGATTAAGCTGTTGCCGCGCGTCACTTCTCCGGCGCTGACCGAGATTGAACTGATCACCATGGACACTTGGGACTTTTCCCAATTGGCACAAGAGGTTGTCACTTTTTTACAACCTGCTTCGGAGGCGGAACCGACGACAACGGAAGCCCTGCCTGCGAATTTGGATTTAGCCAAATAGAAGAGGTGATCGCTGATATCGCGGTTGTTTTTCACTGGTCATTGCCCGATCTCTGGGTAATGACTGTGCCCGACCTTTTAGACTGGCGTGAACGTGCAGTAGCACGCTGGGGAACCACGGAAGAATAAGCATGGCTGACCGCAACCTACAGATCAAAGTGGCTTTAGGGGCGGTCAATAATCTGACTCAACCTTTTAATGCCGCCCAGAAAAGCACCGCCGCACTGGGGCGGCAAATCAAATCCACGCGCGATAACCTGCGCGACTTACCCAAACAGGCCGCCAGTTTCGACAAGCTGGCCGAGTCCAGCAATAAAGCCGCCGCCCGTATAGAGAAATTGCGCCGGGCATCAGACGCGGTTAAATCCCTCGACAATCCTACCCAGAAGCAGATCGCCGCTGTGCAAAAGTGGGATAGCCGTTTGGGTAAGTTGCAGGAAAAACAGACCGTTGAAGTGCGGCGGCTGGCTGAACTGCGCGCCAGTCTTTACCAGCACGGCGTCTCGGTTGCCAGTAACAGCACTGCCACTGAGCAAATCACCCATCGCACCGCCCAATATAACCGTCAGTTGCAACTGCAAGAGCAGCGACTCAAGCGGGTGGCAGCGGCGCGGGCCAGTTACGATCGCGGGCAGGAGCTGCGCGGTAAGTTGCAATCCGGCGGTATGACGGCACTCGCCACCGGTGCGGTGATGGCGGCCCCGGTGGCTCTGGCGCTGAAGAGTTACAGCGGCATGGAAGATGCCATGAAGGGGGTGGCGAAACAGGTTAATGGCCTGCGCGATGATAACGGCCAGCGCACCACGCAATTCTATGAAATGCAAAACGCCATTAAAGACGCGGCCGAAGATGCCCCCTTGCCGGGTGGCGCGGCTGACTTTGCCGCCCTGGTCGAAGGTGGCGCACGCATGGGGGTGACAACCGAGGGGGCTGACTGGGCGCAGCAGAAAAAAGAGCTGTTGGACTTTGCTAATGTCTCCGCCAAAGCGTCGAAAGCCTTTGAGCTGCCCGCCGGTGAACTGGCGGAAAGTCTCGGTAAAATCTCCGGGTTGTACAAGATCCCCACCAAAGATATTGAACAGCTGGGCGACGCGCTGAACTATCTGGATGATAACGCCCAGTCGAAAGGCGCGGATATCATTGATGTGTTGCAACGCATGGGCGGCGTGGCTGACCGGCTCAACTACAAACAGGCGGCAGCTCTGGGATCGACCTTCCTGTCTCTGGGGGCACAGTCTGAAATTGCCGCCAGTGCGGCTAATGCGATGGTGCGCGAACTGTCGATTGCCACCATGCAAAGCGACAAGTTCCTCACCGGGCTGGATGCGCTGGGGATGGATGAAAGCAAGATTGAAAAGGCGATGTCTGTCGATGCGATGGGTACTATTCGCGAAGTGCTGGGCGCAGTTAAAAAACTGCCCGACGTAGATCGGCTACGGGTACTCACTCAGCTGTTTGGTAAAGACTTCGGTAAAGATGCCGCCAAGCTGGTGAACAATATTGATGAGCTGGACAGGCAACTCGCCCTGACCAGTTCGGCAGGCTCCAAAGGCTCCATGCAAAAAGAGTCTGATATTGATAAAGACTCTATATCGGCACAATTGCAGTTGTTAAAAACTGGCGGCGGTAACGCCCTCAGTTCGATGGGTGAAACCCTGCGCGCGCCCATGCTTGACGTGGTCGATACGCTGAAAAACATGATTGGCGGTGTGCGTCGCTGGGTGGAAGCTAACCCCAAACTGGCAGGCACCATCATGAAAGTGGTGGCGACACTGTCGATTGCTACTATTACGCTGGGCGGATTGGCGCTGGCTGCGGCGGCATTACTGGGGCCGATGCTGGCCCTGCGGTTGGGGTTCTCGTTACTGGCCGGTAACGGGGGGTTGGGTGCGTTGCTGCCAAAATTCACCTGGTTGTCGGGGGGGATCGGTCGGTTAATCCCTAACATACTGCGCGTGTCTCCGGCGTTATTGTCATGGCGAACCAGTGCTAGTGTGGCCGGTTCCGCACTGGGTGGGTTGCAGTCGAGAATGGCGCTGCTCGGTTCTAATGCGCAAATGGCACTGTCGGGTGCGTCTGGGCGTGCCGGTGCTGCGATGTCCGCTGCGTTTAGTCAGCCGGGTGCAGCGCTGGGTCGTCTTGGCAATATGTTGAAATGGGTAGCAACTTCGCCGCTGCGCCTGTTGGGCAGTATTGGCGGTGCGGTATTTGGTGCGCTGGGGTCTGTGATTGGCTTTCTGTTAAGCCCTATCGGACTACTGGTCGCCGCGTTGGTCGGGGCTGGCATCCTGATTTATAAATATTGGGAGCCGATAAAAGCATTTTTCAGTGGCTTCTTTACCGGGTTAATCGAAGGGTTAAGGCCAGTCAGAGAAGCTTTTGCACCGCTGGCTCCGATATTTGACGGCATTGGCAGCGCGATTGGTCGGGTGTGGAACTGGTTTACTCAGTTGCTTTCACCGGTCGAGTCGTCAAAAGCCTCACTGGAAGCGGCCACCAATGCCGGTAAAACCTTTGGTGAAGTGGTCGGGGCGGTAATTAGTGGGCTGTTCTGGCCGGTAGAACAACTGGCGAAGGGGTTAGGCTGGTTACTGGAAAAACTGGGGGCTATCCCGAAAGCGGCGGATGCCGCCAGCGGTGCGGTGGCAGCGATGAACGGGCCGAAAGCACCGGTGATGTATGAGTGGGACCCGGTACTAAAAAAGATGGTGGCAGCGAAATCCGCGTGGTCGTGGAGTCCTGATAAGCCGGTCGCCGGCAACAGCAGCGCCATGGCGAACGCAGCAGCATCCCCGATCGCCAGCGCGCCCACGGCGGCCCCATCCATTTACGGTGCCGTTGACCGCAGTAAAAAGAAAAAAGGCAGTGGTGACAGCCTCGCCAGCAGTTCGCCAGCCACCGCAGCGGCGGATAATGCGCGGGATAAACTGGGCGATATCGTGTTTAAGAATGTGCCGGATTATCTGCCGCTGGCCTCACCGTACTTATCCGCTCCGGCAAAAGCGGCGGCACAGCCCGGCCTGTTGGCAAGAATGCAGCAGAGCGCCAGCGATATGCTGGCCCGCACGCGGGAGATGATCGCGCCGGGTAATGATTTTGACCAGTTATCACTGGCCGGTGATATTCCACAACTGGCGAGAAAGCCGCTCAGTGCGCAGCGCAATAGTGGCCCGATAACCCATGAGGGCGACCGCTACGACATCACCATCAACCTGCAAGGTCAGCAGGCGGCCAGCATAGATGAGAATAAACTGGTCAATATGTTGTATGACAAAATCGCCACGCTACAGCGCCAGAAAGAGTCCCGCCGCCGTTCCACGCTGACAGACAGGGAGTAATAATTATGATGATGGTTTTTGGGCTATTTGTGTTTGAACTGCGCACTGCGCCTTATCAGAATCTGGGGCAGGAGAGCACCTTCAGGCACGTCAATAACAGTCGGGTAGGCAAGTCGCCACGCTATCAATATATCGGCCCCGGCGAAGATAAAATTACGCTGGGCGGGACGTTGTACCCAGAAGTGACCGGCGGCGATGTGTCGCTGGCGGCACTGCGCACGATGGCCTACACCGGCAAGGCCTACCCGCTAATCGAAGGCACTGGCGGGATCTACGGCATGTTTGTGATCACCGGTATCAGCGAAACCCGCACCGAGTTTTTTAAGGATGGTAAGGCGAGAAAAATTGAGTTCTCGCTCAGTCTGGAAAAAGTCAGCGAGGATTTGCGCGAAATGCTGGCTGATGTGGATCTGGGGTTTGAGGGCCAATGGAACGGTTTTGTACGCTAAGAGGAAATAGCCTTAAATATCATGAGATTTAATACGGTTAAAAAATCAGCAGTTTACACCTGAGCGCAATACCGTATTATCGGATGAGTCAATAAGCAAAGGGAGATAAAGAAATGGATGC
>NZ_CAWQAF010000027.1:0-34942 GCF_963892745.1 Yersinia sp. Marseille-Q3913
CTGCCAGGCATCAAATCAAGCCGAGACCCCATGCCAAAAGCGTGGGGTTTTTGCTTTTCTGCTATCCAAAAAATAAAAACCACTAGAAAGTATGGCTAGCAGTATTGACCTGCTCTCCATTGATTAGTACACCTAACGAGTAAGGGTGTAGTTTTTTATGTCTTCACTTAAAACAAAATACAATATGCGCATTATGATCGGTTAGACTAACGCCAGAGCTAGTTAGAATGAGTATCTAAGTAATGTCGAATCAAGGTTCCCCGCTAAAACACCTCAATACTTTCGCGCTATCAGCCTACGCGAGTAAAGTAATCAGTGCCAATTCGACTGAGGAATTGATCAGCGCATGGCGTGAATCACTCTCTAAGCATCAACCGGTACTTTTGCTTGGTGAAGGTAGTAATGTTCTATTTATCGAAAATTATTCAGGGACAGTATTACTTAATCGTATAAAAGGTATCACTTCTACTGAAGACGATGCAGCTTGGCATCTGCATGTTGGGGCAGGGGAGAACTGGCATCAATTGGTCTGTTATTCATTGCAAAACAACATGCCAGGCTTAGAGAACTTAGCATTAATTCCCGGTTGCGTCGGTTCTGCACCGATTCAAAATATCGGTGCCTATGGCGTTGAACTGCAAAAAGTATGCGAATACGTTGATTTACTTGATATGAATAAAGGCACCGTTTTGCGCCTTTCAGCTCAAGAGTGCCAATTTGGCTATCGTGATAGCATATTTAAGCATCAGTATGGAAATGGGTTTGCCATCGTCGCTGTGGGTATCAAATTAATGAAATCATGGACACCGACATTGGGCTATGGTGATTTAACGCGCATGGACCCATTGAGTGTTACCGCGCAAGACATCTTTAACTCTGTCTGTGCAATGCGCCGTAGTAAACTACCAGATCCCACAGTGGCCGGTAATGCAGGTAGCTTTTTCAAAAATCCGGTAGTAGATGCTGCTGTCGCCGAAGACATTGTAAAAAATTACCCTAATGCACCTCATTACCGACAACCTGATGGCTCGGTAAAGTTGGCCGCCGGTTGGCTTATCGAGCAATGTGGGCTTAAAGGGCACCAGATCGGCGGGGCGGCAGTACATCAACAGCAAGCTCTGGTTCTGATTAACCTTGCGGAGGCAACAAGTCAGGATGTACTTGGCCTTGCCAGTTATATCCGTCAGCAAGTTGCCAAGAAATTTTCAATCTGGTTAGAACCAGAAGTGCGCTTTATCGCAAGTAATGGTGAGGTTAATGCTGTGGAGCGTTTGTCGTGAAAGATTATAAAATCCCTTTACGGTTAATCGGCATATTAGCGGATGGTGCTTTTCACTCCGGCGAGCAGTTGGGCGCAATATTTGGCATGAGCCGTGCCGCAATTAACAAGCATATACAAACGATCAGAGAGTGGGGATTAGATGTTTTTACGGTTCCCGGTAAAGGTTATAGTTTATCTGCACCTATCCAGTTGTTGGATGAACAAAAAATATTAAGTCACTTGCCTACAGGGCAGGTGGCTGTATTACCCGTTGTTGACTCGACTAACCAATATCTACTGGACCGTATAGCAGAACTTAAATCTGGCGATGCCTGTGTGGCTGAATATCAACACGCTGGGCGCGGCAGACGTGGGCGTCAGTGGGTATCGCCTTTTGGTGCCAACCTTTACCTCTCCATGTTCTGGCGTCTGGAACAAGGCCCCGCTGCGGCAATGGGGCTAAGCTTGGTTGTTGGGATAGTCATGGCTGAGGTGCTACATAAATTGGGCGCTGAAAATGTCCGGGTTAAGTGGCCGAATGACCTGTATTTAAATGATAAAAAATTAGCGGGTATATTAGTCGAGCTGACGGGGAAAACGGGTGATGCTGCCCAGTTAGTGATTGGTGCTGGTATCAATCTGACAATGCGTGAATCGACAATCAATGTCATTAACCAAGAGTGGATTAACTTGCAAGAAGCGGGTGTTATTATCGACCGTAATAAGCTAACGGCCGAATTATTATCCGAATTACGACTGGCAGTGGTTAAATTTGAAAATGAAGGCTTATCGGCATTTATTTCTCGCTGGCGGCAAATGGATAATTACCTTGATCGTCCCGTGAAGTTGATTATTGGAAATCAAGAAATATATGGGGTAGCTCGAGGTATCGATCAGCAAGGTGCATTATTACTGGAGCAGAACGGTGATATAAAACCTTATATTGGTGGCGAGATATCTCTTCGTGGTGCTTAATAAATAATTACGCGGGCAGTGATGACTACCCGCAATTTTCTACTTTCTTAAGCGCACACTTTCAACGGCATGATTGGCACTTTTCGTCATGATCAGGCTTGCTCGCTCACGGGTTGGTAATATATTTTGCTTTAGATTCAATCCATTAATCTCTATCCATAACTGAGTTGCGATCTTGACGGCCTCGGTCTCAGGCAGTTTTGCATAGTTATGGAAGTAAGAGTCAGGATTAGAAAATGCGCCCTGCCGAAATTTAAGGAACCGGTTAATATACCAACTTTGAAGTAAATCCTCAGGCGCATCAACATATATAGAGAAATCTACAAAGTCAGAGACGAATACATGATGGGGATCGTGAGGGTAATCCATACCACTTTGGAGCACATTCAATCCTTCTAATATCAGGATGTCGGGCTGCTTAATAATCTTATTACCATCTGGCACGATATCATATATTAGATGAGAATAAACTGGTGCGGTGACATGATCAGCCCCGGATTTTACTTCAGAAACGAATTTCACCAAATTATGCATATCATAGGATTGCGGGAATCCTTTTTTCTTCATCAGACCGCGCTCATTAAGCACCTTGTTCGGATAAAGAAAACCGTCTGTAGTAATCAGCTCTACACTGCGATGTTCTGGCCAGCGGCTCAGCAACGCCTGTAATAAGCGGGCTGTGGTACTTTTACCGACAGCAACACTGCCCGCAATACCAATAACATAAGGAATGCGCTGGCCATCGGTTCCAAGAAATTGCTCCAGAACAGCCTGGCGACGCAGGTTAGAACTGATATAAAAATTAAGCAGTCGCGAGAGTGGTAGATAAATCTGTGCCACTTCATCTAATGAAAGATCTTCGTTAATCCCTTTGAGCTTAACGATCTCTTCTTCTGTTAGTGTCAATGGTACTGAGTCGCGCAGAGCTGCCCACTGAGTACGATCGAACTGTAGATAAGGCGTCGCTAAAGATTGATCTCTTTTTGTCATAAGCCAAATTCTGCCTGTTAACGCAGGTGGACAAGGCGCTGGACGCCAACTCCAGATAAGAAACAAGCTGCATATTATAGGCAGCTTGCTTTTTGACGTAGACATTTTTGTACTTAACGAGTGATTTCTTTGATGTGTGTTGCTATTCCAGCCAATTACTAATATGTACGGCAAGGTCTGATATTCTTACTATTTGGACTATCGTGGCTAAATGGTTACGGCTGTATGTGACTGATTCACGGTGAATAAGCGCTTAAAGTAAATCGCAGTCGGATGATAATCGCCATCCGGCGTACAGGCATAATCAGGAATTTCCCCCATGCAGAAATAGCCCTGTGCCCGGTAAAATGATTCGGCAGGAGAACCTGCTTGGGTATCGAGATAGAGCAATCCACGGCGCAGCTGAACGGCAACTTTCTCCATTTCTAGAATCAATTTATGTCCAATGCCAGCACGGCGACTACGGCTGTGTACTAATAATTTCTGTACTTCAGCCCGATTTAAGCCATTCGATTTTTGGCAGAGATCTAATTGTATCGTTCCGGTGATCCCCGTTTCATCGCGAGCAATCCACAATAATAGTGATCCTTTCGCCATAGCGGGGCGGAGGCTACTAAAATAGTTCTCGGCTTCTTCCTGTGAAAGCGAGCGCGTGTTATAGCCAATAGAGGCGCCATGAGAGACCGCATCCATCAATAATCTTGCCAGCTCACTGTGGTAGACAGGCAATGTAGCCGCATTAAGTAAAACTATCTTCATGATAAAACTCCTCAAAAACCCTTAACCGCGCAGATATTTATGTGTAAGCAATAAACAAGCCAAATATATGACGGCGCAATTACCCTTAATGGAGCAGAAAGTTTTTAACAGAATAAGCACTGTAGTGGGGCGAATTGCTCTATTTTGGGGAGGGGCTAAAATTATATGCAGTCAGCGGTGATAAGATTGTCGAAATGGGGGGCTGGTTTTTTGGTAGATTTTCAGTTGCGGAGTCGATTATTATTGCTGACGTTCTGAATGTAAATTAAGCTAATCGCGGTTAATAATACTACGCTCAATTAAAAAATGGTCGTTTTGTGAGCAAAAAGGTGACTAATGCAATTTTTTTGTTGCATCATAAGCCAGCTCTACCTAGAATGCGCAGCACTTGATGCCGGCATAGCTCAGTTGGTAGAGCAACTGACTTGTAATCAGTAGGTCCCGAGTTCGACTCTTGGTGCCGGCACCATTCAAGTACTTACAATTAGGTGGGGTTCCCGAGCGGCCAAAGGGAGCAGACTGTAAATCTGCCGTCATCGACTTCGAAGGTTCGAATCCTTCCCCCACCACCATATTTAACCTTGAGTATCGAGCTGATTTCCCATTGAGAATTCAGATGAGCACTCAAGGGGAAGGTGAAAACCTTCGATAAGGTTCGAGCCGAGCGTAGCGAGACAGCGACGCAAAGCGGCGACCCGAAGGGTGAGGAACGAAGTGACGAATAATCCTTCCCCCACCACCATATTTAACCTTGAGTCTCAGGGTGATTCAGAAGATCGAACCCCAATACACACTCAAGGCGAGAGCAACGCTCTCGATGAAGAGTGAAGTGGCCAAGCCCTTCCTTTCAAGTTTCTGCAGATTAAGTCAGGTAGCCGAGTTCTAAGATGCGGGCATCGTATAATGGCTATTACCTCAGCCTTCCAAGCTGATGATGTGGGTTCGATTCCCACTGCCCGCTCCAAGATGCGCTGATATGGCTCAGTTGGTAGAGCGCACCCTTGGTAAGGGTGAGGTCGGCAGTTCGAATCTGCCTATCAGCACCATTTCTAATTCTCTCGTCCCCCTGATTTTTCTTTCTGTGTTATGGATTCATCAAGCCTGCGCTTGGTTGATGTGGTGAAACCACCGATTCCGTGTCTTAGAGGGACAATCGATGTCTAAAGAAAAGTTTGAACGTACAAAACCGCACGTTAATGTGGGTACTATCGGCCACGTTGACCATGGTAAAACTACCCTAACTGCTGCAATTACTACCGTATTGGCTAAAACCTACGGCGGTAGTGCTCGTGCATTCGACCAGATCGACAACGCTCCGGAAGAGAAGGCTCGAGGTATCACCATCAACACTTCACATGTTGAATATGACACCCCGGCGCGCCACTATGCGCATGTTGACTGCCCAGGTCATGCTGACTACGTTAAAAACATGATAACCGGTGCTGCGCAGATGGATGGCGCTATTTTGGTTGTTGCTGCAACTGATGGCCCAATGCCACAGACGCGTGAGCATATCCTATTGGGTCGCCAGGTTGGCGTGCCTTACATTATCGTCTTCCTGAACAAATGTGACATGGTTGACGATGAAGAGTTGCTGGAGTTGGTTGAAATGGAAGTGCGTGAGCTTCTGTCTCAATACGATTTCCCTGGTGATGATACTCCAGTTATTCGTGGCTCCGCGCTGAAAGCGTTGGAAGGTGTGCCAGAATGGGAAGCCAAAATCATTGAGCTGGCCGAAGCACTGGATAGCTACATCCCACAACCAGAGCGTGCAATTGATCGTCCGTTCCTGCTGCCAATTGAAGATGTGTTCTCTATCTCTGGCCGCGGTACTGTGGTGACGGGGCGTGTAGAGCGCGGTATTGTCAAAGTCGGTGAAGAGGTCGAGATTGTAGGTATCATCGATACCATCAGAACGACTTGTACAGGCGTTGAAATGTTCCGCAAGCTGCTGGACGAAGGTCGTGCTGGCGAGAACGTAGGTGTTCTGCTGCGTGGTACTAAACGTGATGATGTGCAGCGCGGTCAGGTACTGGCTAAACCAGGTTCGATCAAGCCACACACCAAATTTGAATCAGAAGTTTATATTCTGAGCAAAGATGAAGGTGGCCGTCATACGCCATTCTTCAAAGGATACCGTCCTCAGTTCTACTTCCGTACAACTGACGTAACCGGTACTATAGAGCTACCCGAAGGCGTTGAGATGGTGATGCCTGGTGATAACATTCAAATGGTTGTTAACCTGATAGCCCCTATCGCAATGGATGACGGTCTGCGTTTCGCCATTCGTGAAGGCGGTCGCACTGTTGGTGCGGGCGTTGTTGCAAAAGTCATTGAATAAGATTTGACGCGACATGCGATAAAAGGGCATCATTTGATGCCCTTTTTCTACGTTGTCATACTAGAACCTATCTCATCAGTAGTTTTTTATCATAATTACCGGTGAGATGGGCTCTGGAAGTACGGCGAATAGTGCTGAATGGTGCCGATTAGAGAGTCTCTAGAGCATCCTTCGGCTTGGTTTGCTTTGCGATGCGAAGCAAAGTTGTTTGTTCTGAATCATAGTGACAGGTTGGTTTATGAGTGCGAATACCGAGGCTCCAGGGAGCGGACGCGGCCTGGAAACGGCTAAATGGCTAATCGTTGCTGTATTATTAGTTGCAGCTATTGTTGGCAATTATTATTACCGTGATTTCAGCTTGCCGCTGCGCGCGTTGGCAGTTGTAGTAATTATCGCTGTTGCCGGTGCTGTTGCGCTGATGACGGCAAAAGGTAAAGCCACTGTAGCGTTTGCTCGTGAAGCACGCACGGAAGTGCGTAAAGTGATTTGGCCTACCCGTCAGGAAACTCTGCACACAACGTTAATCGTTGCTGCGGTAACTGCTGTAATGTCACTGATTCTATGGGGGCTAGATGGTATCCTGGTCCGCTTGGTATCATTTATTACTGGCCTGAGGTTCTAAGATGTCTGAAGCACCAAAAAAGCGTTGGTACGTCGTTCAGGCGTTTTCCGGTTTTGAAGGCCGTGTAGCTCAATCGCTGCGCGAGCACATCAAGTTACATGACATGGAAGAGCTGTTTGGCGAAGTCATGGTTCCAACGGAAGAAGTCGTCGAGATTCGCGGTGGTCAACGCCGTAAAAGTGAACGTAAATTCTTCCCAGGTTACGTACTGGTCCAGATGGTGATGAATGATGCCAGCTGGCACTTAGTGCGTAGTGTGCCTCGTGTTATGGGCTTTATCGGTGGTACATCCGATCGCCCAGCACCAATCAGTGATAAGGAAGTTGATGCGATTATGAATCGCCTTCAGCAAGTGGGTGATAAGCCACGACCTAAAACACTGTTTGAACCAGGTGAACTGGTACGTGTTAGCGATGGTCCGTTTGCCGACTTCAATGGTGTCGTTGAAGAAGTGGATTACGAAAAGAGCCGCTTAAAAGTATCTGTTTCCATCTTTGGTCGTGCAACACCGGTCGAACTGGACTTCAGTCAGGTAGAAAAAGCCTGATTCATTTTTCGACAATGGTTGAAATTTGAGTCTTGTCTTAGGCGCGAAATTACAATACAATTTCGCGCCTTTTGTTTTTAGATGTTTTGCTTTTGTCATCCGTGGCAAACCCTAAGCAAGACAAAACACGGGGAGCCTCAAACGAGGCGATATTACCCAAATCGAGGAAATCGTAAATGGCTAAGAAAGTACAAGCCTATGTCAAGCTGCAAGTTGCAGCTGGTATGGCGAACCCAAGTCCACCAGTTGGTCCAGCTTTGGGTCAGCAAGGTGTTAACATCATGGAATTCTGTAAAGCGTTCAATGCTAAGACTGAAAGCATTGAAAAAGGCCTGCCGATCCCTGTTGTTATTACTGTTTATTCTGATCGCTCTTTCACTTTCGTTACTAAAACCCCGCCAGCAGCAGTTCTGCTGAAAAAAGCGGCAGGTATTAAGTCTGGTTCCGGCAAGCCGAACAAAGACAAAGTAGGGACCGTGACCAGTGCTCAGGTTCGTGAAATCGCAGAAACCAAAGCTGCGGATATGACTGGTGCTTCAATTGACGACATGATGCGTTCAATTGAAGGTACTGCTCGTTCCATGGGCCTGGTAGTGGAGGGTTAATAAATGGCTAAGCTGACCAAGCGCATGCGCGTGATCCGTGACAAAGTTGATGTTACTAAGCAATACGATATCAACGAAGCTGTTGCCCTGCTGAAAGAGCTGGCTACTGCTAAATTCGTAGAAAGTGTGGACGTTGCCGTTAACCTCGGTATCGACGCACGTAAATCTGACCAGAACGTTCGTGGCGCAACTGTGCTGCCACATGGTACTGGCCGTTCAGTACGCGTTGCTGTTTTCGCTCAGGGTGCAAACGCTGAAGCTGCGAAAGAAGCAGGCGCTGAATTGGTAGGTATGGAAGATCTGGCTGACCAAATCAAGAAAGGCGAAATGAACTTCGACGTTGTTATTGCTTCCCCGGATGCAATGCGCGTTGTGGGTCAATTGGGCCAGATCTTGGGTCCACGTGGCCTGATGCCTAACCCTAAAGTGGGTACTGTTACTCCTAACGTTGCTGAAGCAGTTAAGAATGCTAAAGCGGGTCAGGTTCGTTATCGCAACGACAAAAACGGTATTATCCACACAACAATTGGTAAAGTTGACTTCGATTCAGAGAAATTGAGAGAAAACTTAGAATCACTGATTGTTGCGCTGAAGCGTGCTAAACCAGCTACAGCGAAAGGCGTTTATATCAAGAAAATCAGCCTGTCCACTACCATGGGCGCCGGCGTTGCCATTGATCAAAGCGGCCTGACTGCAGTAGTGAACTAATCACTATTTGCTTTTATCGCTTTACGTGGGCGTAAGGTTTGTCTAGAATCTTACGCCCACGCTTCTGTTGATGGTGTTTTTTTCTCAACAGAAAACAGAATTTTTCGGTTGGAGCTTGGCCTTATCCAAGCCTCCGTCCAAGACCGCAGGTGTTCTGTAAAGAACTTAATCTCCTGCGTAGACGGTGACAGAACCTAAAGAAATTTTTTCTCTTTTTATAAAGAATTGAAAAGAATAGTCTTTGCTGGATTCTGCTCACCGTGTTTCAACGCCCGTTCACTGCATTTTGTAGTGTGTTGGGTGACGTGAGTTCCGGGGAATTACTCCCCGGTTAATCCAGGAGCAAGAACTAATGGCACTAAATCTTCAAGGCAAACAAGCGATTGTTGCTGAAGTTAAAGAAGTAGCCAAAGGTGCGCTGTCTGCGGTTGTTGCGGATTCTCGTGGCGTTACCGTTGATAAAATGACTGAACTGCGTAAAGCAGGTCGTGAAGCTGGCGTTCACATGCAAGTTGTTCGTAACACCTTGCTGCGTCGCATTGTTGAAGGCACTTCATTTGAATGCCTGAAAGACACGTTTGTTGGTCCAACCTTGATTGCATTCTCTACTGAGCACCCGGGCGCAGCTGCTCGTTTGTTCAAAGCTTTTGCTAAAGATAATGCAAAATTTGAGGTTAAAGCAGCAGCCTTTGAAGGCGAGTTAATCCCTGCGGCTCAGATCGACCGCCTGGCAACTCTGCCGACCTACGAAGAAGCAATCGCACGTCTGATGGGAACCATGAAAGAAGCCGCTGCTGGCAAATTGGTTCGTACTCTGGCTGCGCTGCGTGACCAGAAAGAAGCTGAAGCGGCTTAATCGCCCTCGCTTTTTTAGTCATTGCTTTTTAACGTATTAACTATTTCTGTATTTTAGGAACACTTGTTATGTCAACTATCACTAAAGACCAAATTCTGGAAGGCGTTGCAGCTCTGTCTGTAATGGAAATCGTTGAACTGATCTCTGCTATGGAAGAGAAATTTGGCGTTTCTGCTGCTGCTGTTGCTGCAGGTCCTGCTGCTGCTGCTGAAGCTGTTGAAGAACAAACTGAATTTAACGTTGTTCTGGCTTCATTCGGCGACAACAAAGTTGCAGTAATCAAAGCTGTTCGCGGCGCAACTGGCCTGGGCTTGAAAGAAGCTAAAGACCTAGTTGAATCTGCACCTGCAGTTCTGAAAGAAGGCGTGAACAAAGACGAAGCTGAGTCACTGAAAAAATCTCTGGAAGAAGCTGGTGCTTCTGTTGAGATCAAGTAAGTTAAGCTTTGAGTTCGCAGCCTAACTTATAGGCTGATGGCTGGTGACTTTTTAGTCATCAGCCTTTTTGCGCTGTAGGGCGTCAGTTGCATTTCACACTGTTTAGCGACTGACTAACCCCTAATATTCCTTTCTATTGACGACTTAATATACTGCGTTCTCAGCTACGACCCACTCGGGTAGCTCGGTAGTCAAAGTAACGCGATGAAATGGTTTAAGAGTGATAGAAAAGAGTATTCCGAGAGGTGTTTCGACTTCTCAATCAAAATAATAGTGTTGCATGACCTGTCCTAGTGTTAGGGCGGACAGAGTGGGTCACTGATCAGCGAGCTGAGGAACCCTATGGTTTACTCCTATACCGAGAAAAAACGTATTCGTAAGGATTTTGGTAAACGTCCACAAGTTTTGGACATACCTTATCTCCTTTCTATCCAACTTGACTCGTTCCAGAAATTTATCGAGCAAGATCCCGAAGGGCAGCACGGCCTAGAAGCAGCATTCCGTTCTGTTTTTCCAATCCAGAGCTACAGCGGCAATTCGGAGCTGCAATACGTTAGCTACCGTCTTGGTGAGCCAGTATTTGACGTCAAAGAGTGCCAGATCCGTGGTGTGACTTATTCCGCACCGCTGCGCGTTAAGCTGCGTCTGGTTATCTATGAGCGCGAAGCTCCGGAAGGTACGGTTAAAGACATCAAAGAACAAGAAGTCTACATGGGTGAAATTCCACTCATGACCGAGAACGGTACCTTTGTCATTAACGGTACTGAGAGGGTTATCGTATCTCAGCTGCATCGTAGTCCTGGCGTTTTCTTTGACAGTGATAAGGGTAAAACCCACTCATCGGGTAAAGTGCTGTATAACGCACGTATCATCCCTTACCGCGGTTCATGGTTAGATTTCGAGTTTGACCCGAAAGATAACCTGTTTGTCCGTATTGACCGTCGTCGTAAACTGCCTGCAACCATCATTCTGCGTGCATTGAATTTCACCACTACACAGATCCTGGATCTGTTCTTTGACAAAGTGGTCTTTGAGATTCGTGACAACAAGCTGCAGATGGAGTTGGTTCCAGAGCGTCTGCGCGGTGAAACGGCATCCTTTGATATTGAAGCGAATGGCAAAGTTTACGTCGAGAAAGCGCGTCGTATTACTGCTCGCCATATTCGCCAGCTTGAAAAAGACGGCATTGATCGCATCGAAGTTCCGGTTGAATACATTGCCGGCAAAGTGGTCGCAAAAGACTATATTGATGAGAGCACTGGCGAACTGATCTGTGCAGCCAACATGGAGCTGTCATTGGATCTGCTTGCTAAGCTGAGCCAGTCTGGTCACAAGCAAATCGAAACATTGTTCACCAACGACCTGGATCACGGTGCTTATATCTCCGAGACCCTGCGTGTTGATCCAACTAGCGATCGTCTGAGCGCTCTGGTTGAGATTTACCGCATGATGCGTCCTGGTGAGCCACCAACACGTGAAGCAGCTGAAAATCTGTTTGAGAACCTGTTCTTCTCTGAAGACCGCTACGACTTGTCTGCGGTTGGCCGGATGAAGTTCAACCGTTCACTGCTGCGTGACGAGATCGAAGGTTCCGGTATCCTGAGCAAAGAAGACATCACAGAAGTGATGAAGAAGCTCATCGATATCCGTAACGGTAAAGGCGAAGTGGATGATATCGACCACTTAGGCAACCGTCGTATTCGTTCCGTTGGTGAAATGGCTGAAAACCAGTTCCGCGTAGGTCTGGTTCGTGTTGAGCGTGCAGTTAAAGAGCGTTTGTCTCTGGGCGACCTCGACACCTTGATGCCTCAGGACATGATCAACGCCAAGCCAATTTCGGCCGCGGTGAAAGAGTTCTTTGGTTCCAGCCAGTTGTCACAATTTATGGACCAGAACAACCCGCTGTCTGAAATCACGCATAAGCGTCGTATTTCTGCATTGGGTCCGGGCGGTTTGACCCGTGAGCGTGCTGGCTTTGAAGTTCGAGACGTTCATCCGACTCACTACGGTCGTGTATGTCCAATCGAAACGCCAGAAGGTCCAAACATCGGTCTGATCAACTCCTTGTCCGTGTACGCACAGACCAATGAGTATGGTTTCCTGGAAACTCCGTATCGTCGTGTGCGTGACGGTGTGGTGACTGATGAAATCAACTATCTGTCTGCTATTGAAGAAGGCAACTTCGTTATTGCTCAGGCGAACTCCAACCTGGACGAAGACGGCCGCTTCATCGAAGACTTGGTCACTTGTCGTAGCAAAGGCGAATCAAGCCTGTTCAGCCGCGATCAAGTTGACTACATGGACGTTTCCACCCAACAGGTGGTGTCCGTTGGTGCTTCTCTGATTCCATTCCTGGAACACGATGACGCCAACCGTGCCTTGATGGGTGCGAACATGCAACGTCAGGCGGTTCCTACTCTGCGTGCTGATAAGCCGCTGGTAGGTACTGGTATGGAACGTGCGGTAGCGGTTGACTCAGGGGTAACCTCTGTAGCCAAACGTGGCGGTACTGTTCAGTACGTAGATGCATCCCGTATCGTTATCAAAGTTAACGAAGACGAAATGTATCCGGGCGAAGCAGGCATTGATATTTATAACCTGACCAAATACACCCGTTCTAACCAGAACACCTGCATCAACCAGATGCCGTGTGTGAATCTGGGTGAGCCAATCGAGCGCGGCGACGTGCTGGCAGATGGCCCATCAACAGACTTGGGCGAACTGGCATTGGGTCAGAACATGCGCGTAGCCTTCATGCCTTGGAACGGTTACAACTTCGAAGACTCCATCTTGGTCTCCGAGCGTGTGGTTCAAGAAGATCGCTTCACCACCATCCACATTCAGGAATTGGCATGTGTGTCTCGCGACACCAAGTTAGGGCCTGAAGAGATCACTGCCGACATTCCTAACGTGGGTGAAGCGGCGCTCTCCAAACTGGATGAATCCGGTATTGTGTATATCGGTGCTGAAGTAACTGGCGGCGACATTCTGGTGGGTAAAGTTACACCTAAAGGTGAAACCCAACTGACCCCAGAAGAGAAGCTGTTACGTGCGATCTTCGGTGAGAAAGCGTCTGACGTTAAAGACTCTTCTCTGCGTGTACCAAACGGTGTTTCCGGTACGGTTATTGACGTGCAGGTCTTTACTCGCGATGGCGTAGAAAAAGACAAACGTGCGTTGGAAATCGAAGAGATGCAATTGAAGCAGGCTAAGAAAGACCTGACTGAAGAGTTGCAGATCCTGGAAGCGGGCCTGTTTGCACGTATCCACGCAGTACTGGTTTCTGGTGGCATCGAAGCTGACAAGCTGAGCAAGTTACCACGTGATCGCTGGCTCGAACTGGGCCTGACCGACGAAGACAAGCAAAACCAGCTGGAACAGTTGGCAGAGCAGTACGACGAAATGAAATCCGAATTCGAGAAGAAGATGGATGCCAAGCGTCGTAAGATCACCCAAGGTGATGATTTAGCACCAGGCGTGCTGAAGATCGTCAAGGTGTATCTGGCGGTGAAACGTCAGATTCAGCCGGGTGACAAGATGGCCGGTCGTCACGGTAACAAAGGTGTTATCTCCAAGATTAACCCGATCGAAGATATGCCTTACGATGAAAACGGTACGCCGGTAGACATCGTTCTGAACCCGCTGGGCGTACCATCGCGTATGAACATCGGTCAGATTTTGGAAACCCACTTAGGGATGGCAGCGAAAGGCATCGGCGAGAAAATCAACGCCATGCTGAAGAAGCAGGAAGAAGTTGCCAAACTGCGTGAGTTCATCCAGAAAGCCTACGATCTGGGCGACAACGTTTGTCAGAAAGTTGATCTGAGCACCTTTACCGATGACGAAGTACTGCGTCTGGCTGAGAACCTGAAAAAAGGTATGCCAATCGCAACACCAGTCTTCGATGGCGCGACAGAGAAAGAGATCAAGGAACTGTTACAGCTGGGTGGCCTGCCAACTTCTGGTCAGATTACTCTGTTTGACGGCCGTACCGGTGAGCAGTTCGAGCGCCAGGTTACTGTCGGCTACATGTACATGCTGAAACTGAACCACTTGGTTGATGACAAAATGCATGCGCGTTCTACCGGTTCTTACAGCCTGGTTACTCAGCAGCCGCTGGGTGGTAAGGCTCAGTTCGGTGGTCAGCGCTTCGGTGAGATGGAAGTGTGGGCGTTGGAAGCTTATGGTGCCGCGTACACATTGCAGGAAATGCTTACCGTCAAGTCCGACGATGTAAACGGCCGTACCAAGATGTACAAAAACATCGTGGATGGCGATCACCGTATGGAACCAGGTATGCCGGAGTCCTTCAACGTATTGTTGAAAGAGATCCGCTCGCTGGGTATCAATATCGAGCTGGAAGAAGAGTAATTCTTCACCAGACGGCAAACTCTCATAGCCGGGAGTTTGCTGGTGGTTCGCACTGGTCACAGGGGCGCTCAAACCTAGGTTTTTATATTCTTAGGTTTGGATGCCTGGCAGGTCTAACTCCGACAGGAGCCAATCCGTGAAAGACTTATTAAAGTTTCTGAAAGCGCAAACTAAGACCGAAGAGTTTGATGCGATCAAAATTGCTCTGGCATCGCCAGACATGATCCGTTCATGGTCGTTCGGCGAAGTTAAAAAGCCGGAAACCATTAACTACCGTACGTTCAAACCAGAACGTGACGGCCTTTTCTGCGCCCGTATCTTTGGCCCAGTAAAAGATTACGAATGCCTGTGCGGTAAGTACAAGCGTTTGAAACACCGCGGTGTTATTTGTGAGAAATGCGGCGTTGAAGTGACTCAAACTAAAGTACGCCGTGAGCGTATGGGTCACATCGAGCTGGCTTCTCCAACTGCGCACATCTGGTTCCTGAAATCCTTGCCTTCGCGCATCGGTTTGTTACTGGATATGCCATTACGTGACATCGAACGTGTTCTGTACTTCGAATCCTATGTGGTTATTGAAGGCGGCATGACCAACCTGGAACGTCGTCAGATCCTGACTGAAGAGCAGTATCTGGACGCGTTGGAAGAGTTTGGTGATGAGTTCGACGCGAAAATGGGCGCCGAGGCGATTCAAGCCCTGTTGAAAAATATGGACTTGGAAGCTGAGTGCGAGATCCTGCGCGAAGAGTTGAACGAAACAAATTCTGAAACCAAGCGTAAGAAGCTGACCAAGCGTATCAAGTTGCTGGAAGCGTTCGTACAGTCTGGCAACAAGCCAGAGTGGATGATCCTGACCGTGCTGCCTGTATTGCCGCCAGATCTGCGTCCATTGGTTCCATTGGATGGCGGTCGCTTTGCGACTTCTGATCTGAACGATTTGTATCGTCGCGTGATCAACCGTAACAACCGTCTGAAGCGCCTGCTGGACTTGGCGGCTCCCGACATCATCGTACGTAACGAAAAGCGTATGCTGCAAGAAGCAGTAGATGCATTGCTGGATAACGGCCGTCGCGGTCGTGCAATTACCGGCTCTAACAAGCGTCCATTGAAGTCACTGGCTGACATGATCAAAGGTAAGCAAGGTCGTTTCCGTCAGAACTTGCTGGGTAAACGTGTTGACTACTCAGGCCGTTCAGTGATCACCGTGGGTCCATACCTGCGTCTGCATCAGTGCGGTCTGCCTAAGAAAATGGCTCTTGAGCTGTTCAAACCGTTCATCTACGGCAAGCTGGAATTGCGTGGTCTTGCTACCACCATCAAAGCTGCCAAGAAGATGGTTGAGCGTGAAGAAGCGGTTGTTTGGGACATTCTGGATGAAGTTATCCGCGAACACCCAGTACTGCTGAACCGTGCACCAACCCTTCACCGTTTGGGTATCCAAGCGTTTGAACCGGTTCTGATCGAAGGCAAGGCAATCCAGTTGCACCCATTGGTTTGTGCGGCATACAACGCCGACTTCGATGGTGACCAAATGGCTGTTCACGTACCGCTGACACTGGAAGCTCAGTTAGAAGCGCGTGCGTTGATGATGTCTACCAACAACATCCTGTCACCGGCGAACGGCGAGCCAATCATCGTTCCTTCTCAGGACGTTGTATTGGGTCTGTACTACATGACTCGTGACTGTGTTAACGCCAAAGGCGAAGGCATGGTTCTGACTGGCCCGAAAGAAGCCGAGCGTATTTACCGCGCTGGCCTGGCATCTCTGCATGCACGGGTAAAAGTCCGTATTACTGAAGAAATTCGTAATATCGAAGGCGAAAGCACAACACGCACCAGCATTATCGATACGACTGTCGGCCGTGCCATTTTGTGGATGATTGTCCCGAAAGGCCTGCCTTACTCTATCGTTAATCAGCCGTTGGGCAAAAAAGCCATCTCCAAGATGCTGAACACTTGTTACCGCATCCTGGGCTTGAAACCAACGGTTATCTTTGCTGACCAGATCATGTACACCGGTTTTGCTTACGCAGCACGCTCAGGCGCCTCTGTAGGTATCGATGACATGGTTATCCCAGAAGCGAAAGCAGGGATCATCGAAGAAGCTGAAACTGAAGTTGCCGAGATCCAGGAACAGTTCCAATCCGGTCTGGTAACAGCAGGCGAACGTTATAACAAAGTGATCGATATCTGGGCCGCGGCCAACGAACGTGTTGCCAAGGCGATGATGGATAACTTGTCTGTAGAAGACGTCGTTAACAGCAAAGGCGAAATCGAACAGCAGGTCTCCTTCAACAGCATCTTTATGATGGCCGACTCCGGTGCGCGTGGTTCTGCAGCACAGATTCGTCAGCTGGCAGGGATGCGTGGCCTGATGGCTAAACCAGATGGTTCGATCATTGAAACGCCAATCACCGCGAACTTCCGTGAAGGTTTGAACGTACTTCAGTACTTCATCTCAACCCATGGTGCGCGTAAAGGTTTGGCGGATACCGCATTGAAAACTGCGAACTCCGGTTACCTGACCCGTCGTTTGGTTGACGTGGCACAGGATCTGGTAGTAACCGAAGATGACTGCGGTACCCATAATGGTATCGTGATGACTCCGGTTATCGAAGGTGGTGATGTTAAAGAGCCACTGCGCGATCGCGTTCTGGGTCGTGTGACCGCAGAAGAAGTTATCAAGCCGGGTACGGCTGATATTCTGGTTCCGCGTAACACCCTGTTGGACGAAAAATGGTGTGATCTGTTAGAAGAAAACTCCGTCGACAGCGTTAAAGTTCGTTCAGTTGTAAGCTGTGAAACCGATTTCGGTGTGTGTGCTAACTGCTACGGTCGCGACCTGGCACGTGGTCACATCATCAACAAAGGCGAAGCAGTGGGCGTTATTGCAGCACAGTCCATCGGTGAGCCGGGTACCCAGCTTACGATGCGTACGTTCCACATCGGTGGTGCGGCATCTCGTGCGGCAGCAGAATCAAGCATTCAGGTTAAGAACAAAGGCACGCTGAAACTGAGTAACGTCAAGTTCGTCACCAATGCAGCGGGCAAGCTGGTTATTACTTCTCGTAATACCGAGCTGAAGCTGATCGACGAATTCGGTCGTACTAAAGAGAGCTACAAAGTGCCTTACGGTGCCGTAATGGGCAAAGGCGATGGCGCAGAAGTGGTTGGCGGCGAAACTGTTGCTAACTGGGATCCGCATATCATGCCAGTTGTGACCGAAGTGAGCGGTTTCATTCGCTTCGCGGACATGGTTGACGGCCAGACCATTACTCGCCAGACCGACGAACTGACTGGTTTGTCTTCTCTGGTGGTTCTGGATTCAGCAGAGCGTACCGGTAGCGGTAAAGACCTGCGTCCAGCACTGAAAATCGTTGATGCCAAAGGCAATGACGTATTGATCCCAGGTACAGATATGCCTGCTCAATACTTCCTGCCAGGTAAAGCGATTGTACAGTTGGAAGACGGCATTCAGATCGGTGCAGGTGATACCCTGGCGCGTATTCCGCAGGAATCAAGCGGTACTAAGGATATTACCGGTGGTCTGCCACGTGTTGCTGACTTGTTCGAAGCACGTCGTCCGAAAGAGCCTGCAATCCTGGCTGAAATCAGCGGGATCATCTCGTTCGGTAAAGAGACCAAAGGCAAGCGCCGTCTGGTGATCTCACCGTTGGATGGTAGCGATGCATACGAAGAGATGATCCCGAAATGGCGTCAGCTCAACGTGTTCGAAGGTGAAATTGTAGAGCGCGGTGACGTGGTCTCCGATGGCCCAGAATCTCCACACGACATTCTGCGTCTGCGTGGCGTTCATGCGGTGACTCGTTACATCACCAACGAAGTGCAGGAAGTTTACCGTCTGCAAGGCGTTAAGATTAACGATAAACACATTGAAGTTATCGTTCGTCAGATGCTGCGTAAAGGCACCATCGTTGATGCAGGTAGCACTGACTTCCTGGAAGGCGAGCAGGCAGAAATGTCTCGCGTTAAAATCGCTAACCGTAAGCTGGCAGCTGAAGGCAAAATCGAGGCTACGTTTACACGTGACCTGCTGGGTATCACCAAGGCATCCTTGGCGACCGAGTCCTTTATCTCTGCAGCTTCGTTCCAGGAAACCACGCGCGTTCTTACTGAAGCGGCAGTTGCCGGTAAACGTGATGAACTGCGTGGCCTGAAAGAGAACGTAATCGTGGGCCGTCTGATCCCAGCCGGTACTGGTTACGCTTATCATCAGGATCGTGCGCGCCGTAAAGCACAGGGTGAAGCACCTGTTGTTCCGCAAGTTAGCGCGGATGAAGCAACGGCTAACCTGGCTGAATTGCTCAACGCCGGTTTTGGTAACAGCAAAGACTAAGCTCTTTGCTCGTCACCAGGCTAAAAACCGCTCCTTCGGGAGCGGTTTTTTTTTGCTTTTTTAGTGTACCAACATCTCGCCTAAGAGATCGCTCGTCCTAAATGACTATCCCAGTCCTTCCAAACCGGTTGCAGCCCTGCTTGCATTAAGGCGTGGGCCACTTGTTGCGGCGAACGATTATCGTGGGGGGCGAACTGTTCCAGCTCCGGATGATCATCAGCATAGCCGCCCGGCTGAGTTTTAGAGCCGGCACTGACATTGTTGATCGCCACCGGGATCACATTATCGCGGAAAAACGGCGATTCACGAGTCGATAACGACAACTCCACATCCGGCGCAAACAGACGGAAAGCACAAATCAGTTGCAGCAGTTGTGGCTCGCTCATCAGTGATGCGGGTTCAATGCCGCCAGCACAGGGCCGCAAACGCGGGAAGGAGATTGAATAGCGGCTCTGCCAATAACTCCGTTGCAGGTAAAACAGGTGCTCCGCCAGCATATAGCAGTCAGTGCGCCAGCTATTGGATAGCCCAATCAATGCGCCTAATCCGATCTTGTCGATCCCGGCCCGGCCCAAGCGATCCGGGGTTGCCAGCCGCCAATGGAAATCCTGCTTATGGCCCCGTAAGTGATGCTGCTGATAGGTTGCCGGGTGATATGTTTCCTGATAAACCATCACGCCATCCAATCCCAAGGTTTTTAACTCCGCATACTCCTCCTCTGCCAGCGGTTGCACCTCCATCATCAGGGAGCTAAAACGACGGCGAATGGCGGGCAGATGGCGACGAAAGTAGTCCATGCCCACTTTGGCCTGATGTTCCCCAGTGACCAATAAGAGATGCTCGAAACCCAGAGTTTTGATGGCTTCGCACTCACGGAGGATCTCGGTTTCATCCAGCGTTTTGCGTTTAATACGGTTACTCATCGAGAAACCGCAATAGGTGCAATCATTGGCGCAGAGATTGGAGAGATACAGCGGCACATAAAAACCCACGGTATTACCGAAACGTTGGCGAGTTAGCTGCTGTGCTTTTTGCGCCATTGGCTCCAGATAGGCCAACGCGGCTGGTGAAATCAACGCCATGAGATCTTCCCGGTCGGGCTTGCTGCTATTTATTGCCCGTTCGACATCACGGGCGGTCTTAGCATTGATACGCAGTGAAATATCATCCCAATCCAATTGCTGCCAGTGATGGCTAAAATCGTCAGTCATGATTATTCTCCGCCAACTGGCTGAGGAATCCGGTCAGCGGGCTGGTGGCCGTGGCCTGACGTTGTGAATGCCCCAGCCCCGCCTGACGTGCCAACTCGCCCGACTCCACTGCCAGCCGGAAGGCGTGGGCCATTTGCACCGGTGAGCGGGCGACAGCAATTGCGGTATTCACCAGCACAGCATCCGCACCCAGTTCTATCGCCTCAAGCGCATGACTTGGCGCACCAATACCGGCATCAACCACCACCGGCACCCTGGCTTGCTCGATAATAATTTGCAGAAAATCGCGGGTGCGTAATCCCAGGTTTGAACCAATAGGTGCGCCCAATGGCATGACGGCAGCGCAACCCGCCTCTTCCAGTCGCTTGCACAAAACCGGGTCAGCGCCGCAGTAAGGCAGCACCACAAAACCCTGTTTCACCAATATTTCAGCAGCTTTTAGGGTTTCTATCGGATCAGGCAACAGATACTTCACATCCGGGTGAATCTCCAGTTTCACCCAATGGGTGCCGAGGGCCTCACGGGCCAGACGTGCCGCAAACACCGCTTCCTCGGCGGTTTTCGCCCCTGAGGTATTGGGCAGCAAACGCACGCCCAACTGGCGCAAGGGGGCGAGAATGGCATCGTTGCCTGATTTCAGGTCAACCCGCTTCATCGCCATGGTGATTAACTGTGAACCGGACGCCTGTAGCGCCGCCAACATCAGTGCTGGCGTCGAAAATTTTCCGGTTCCGGTAAATAGTCTTGAAGTAAAAGTGGTATCGGCAATTTTCAACATGTCAGCCTCCGGCAATAGCTTGAAACAGCAAAATGTCATCCCCATCCTGCAGTAGGCGGTCGTCCCAACTATCACGGGGAATAATGGCTTGATTGACAGCTAGCGCGCTACCCGGCTGGCTGTAGCCCAGTTGAGTTAACAACTCCTGCACTGTCAGCGGGTTTTCCAGCTCGATCAATTCATCATTGAGTGAAATCTTCACGCGCTGCCTCCGCAAACCGGACAATGACTGGCTTTGCTGAGTTGTAGCGTGCTCCAGCTTTGCTGTTTGCCATCGAAAAGGCGTAATTTGCCACTGAGTGCCGAGGGCAGCCCGGCCAACATCTTGATCGCCTCCAATGCTTGCAAGGTGCCGATGACCCCAACTACTGGCCCCAATACACCGGCGGTGCGGCAGTTGCGCTGTTGTGTCTCTTTGCTGGGATACAAGCAGGCGTAGCAGCCGTGGGTGTAAGGGGGTTCGATAATCAGCAACTGGCCGCTGAAGCCGACGGCACTGCCACTGATCAGTGGTTTGCCCGCTTGCACGCAGGCGGCATTCACCTGATGGCGGGTTTCCATGTTGTCACAGCAATCGAGCACTAAATCCGCCGCCGCGACCGCATCGGTTAAGGTGCTGCCCGTCAGCCGTCTATCAAGAGTGATGGCCTCTATCTGCGGGTTCAAACCTTGCAAGTGGCGCTGAGCCAATTTGGCCTTGCTGTGACCAATATCCGCCGTGCGATAGAGCACCTGCCGCTGTAAGTTACTTATTTCTAAGGCATCATCATCTGCCAACCACAACTTTCCTACGCCAGCGGCGGCGAGATAGAGCGCTGCTGGCGAGCCAAGGCCGCCCAGACCGACAATCAGTACACTGGCCTGTTTGAGCTTTTGCTGCCCCTCGGGGCCGAGATCTTCCAATAGCAACTGGCGGCTATAGCGCAGAAAATCTTGATCACTCAATGCGTTATCATGCATAAGTTGACTCCTTACCTTCCACCAGTTGCAGTAGCTGCGCGGTGGCGTGCTGCCAGTCGGCGGCTTGGGTGATGGCACTGACCACCGCCACACTCCCGACACCGCTGGCGACCACCAGAGGAACACGCGCCAAACTGATACCGCCAATAGCAACCGTGGGGTAATCCGGCGTGTTGCTCACCTGGCGCGTTAAGGCCTCCACCCCTTGCGGGGCAGATGGCATCTGTTTGGTTTGCGTCGGGAAAATATGGCCGAGGGCGATATAGGAAGGGCGCAGCTCGCGGGCTTGCGCCAACTCCCGCTCATCGTGGGTCGACACGCCCAGCCGTAACCCGGCTTGCTGAATCGCGATCAAATCAGCTATTTCCAGATCCTCCTGGCCCAGATGCACCCCGTAAGCGCCGTGCTTAATCGCCAGCCGCCAGTAGTCATTGATAAATAAGCGGGCGTTATAGCGTTTACCCAACTCAATGGCGGCGGCAATATCTTGTTCCACCCGCGTCTCATCTAACTCTTTGATGCGCAATTGGATAGTGGTCACGCCGCTGGCCAATAACCGGGTGATCCAGATCAGTGAATCCACCACCGGGTACAAACCCAGCCGATGTTCAGTGGCGGCAAAGGGGGCATCAGGCTTGTTCATCGTTAACCTCGCTCTGCCGGATACTTTTGCTGTGGTACAACTCACTGCCACGAGAGCGGAACTCAACTGACATTTGCTCCATGCCAGATTGTTGGATTTTGATTGGCTGAGCGGCAGCCTCCTGTGCTGCGGCATAGTCGCGCACTTCTTGCGAGATTTTCATTGAGCAGAATTTTGGCCCGCACATGGAGCAGAAGTGGGCCACTTTGCCCGACTCTTGCGGCAGGGTTTCATCGTGATAGGCGCGCGCGGTTTCGGGATCGAGGGCCAGATTGAACTGATCTTCCCAGCGGAATTCAAAACGAGCTTTCGACATGGCGTTATCGCGGATCTGTGCACCGGGGTGCCCTTTAGCCAGATCAGCGGCATGGGCTGCGATTTTGTAGGTTATAAGCCCCTGTTTTACATCGTCTTTATTTGGCAGGCCCAGATGCTCTTTTGGCGTGACGTAACAGAGCATAGCGCAACCAAACCAGCCGATCATTGCCGCCCCAATGCCTGAGGTGAAGTGATCATAACCCGGTGCGATATCTGTGGTGAGCGGCCCCAAAGTATAAAACGGCGCTTCGTGACAGTGCTCCAGCTCCTCGGTCATATTGCGGCGGATCATCTGCATCGGCACATGGCCGGGGCCTTCGATCATCACTTGAACATCATATTCCCAGGCGATCTTGGTTAATTCACCCAGTGTATGCAATTCGGCAAATTGGGCTTCATCATTGGCATCCTGAATAGAACCTGGCCGCAAGCCATCGCCGAGTGACAATGAAACATCGTAGGCGGCGCAAATTTGGCAAATTTCACGGAAATGCTGATACAGGAAGTTTTCCTGATGATGGGACAAGCACCACTTCGCCATGATGGAACCGCCGCGAGAGACGATACCGGTTAGACGTTTGGCGGTCATCGGCACATAGCGCAGCAACACGCCGGCGTGGATAGTAAAGTAATCGACCCCTTGCTCCGCCTGCTCCAGCAAGGTATCGCGGAACATCTCCCAAGTCAGGTTTTCAGCCACGCCATTCACTTTCTCCAGCGCCTGATAGATAGGTACTGTCCCGATCGGCACCGGGCTGTTACGCAAAATCCATTCACGAGTTTCATGAATATAGCGGCCAGTAGATAAGTCCATCACAGTATCGGCTCCCCAGCGTGTGGACCACACCAGCTTTTCTACCTCCTCTTCGATGGAGGAGGTCACCGCCGAATTGCCGATGTTGGCGTTTACTTTGACCAAAAAGTTGCGGCCAATAATCATTGGCTCAGCTTCTGGGTGATTTATATTGGCGGGGATGATGGCGCGGCCTGCTGCGACCTCTTGGCGCACGAATTCTGCCGTGATGTTCTCCGGCAAATTAGCCCCGAAATTCTGCCCAGGGTGCTGGTGGCGCAAAACTTCGCCGCGAACTCTTTCTCGCCCCATGTTTTCACGCAGGGCGATAAACTCCATTTCTGGTGTGACAATCCCCGCGCGAGCATAGTGCAGTTGGGTGACACACTTGCCCTCGATGGCTTTTTTCGGCTTGGGTAGATGCTCAAAGCGCAGATGATCCAAACCTTCATCCGCCAGGCGCTGCTGGGTAAATCCTGAACTGACCGAGGTGAGGGCTTCGGTATCCTGACGATCTGCAATCCAGCTGGCTCGCAGTTTGGGCAGTCCCACATGGACATCCAATTTGGCTAGGGGGTCGCCATAAGGGCCGGAGGTGTCGTAAACCGGAATGGCTTCGTTATCTTCGTAGCGTGGATCGTCCTTGCTGCCGCTGATTAAGGTCGGACTCAGTTGGATCTCGCGCATCGGCACCTGAATGTCAGGCCGTGAACCTTGCAGGTAGATGCGTTGGGAGTTGGGGAAAGTGACGCCCTGCAAACTATCAATAAACTGCTGGGCTTCTTCGCGCTGCTGTTTGCGCGGGCGTGATGGGTTTTTCGTGGTGACTGACGTCGTATTATTAGACATAGCAAATTCCTACCAGTGTGGTTTATAGAGCCAATGTGGTGTATAGGGAAAATTGCTTGTCTGGAGCTTGGCGGGAGTAACGATGTTGGCCAGTGACCGGAAGCCACCTGTGAAGGGGAAACCGGGCCTGTAGCGATAAATTACTCTTGTTCCCTTCGCGGGTACTAACCCGATCAGGTTCCGCGGATCCCGAATTAACGGTCTCAGCCTGCGTTTTCTTTCCTAAAAAAGTCTACGCTAGGCACTCCGACAAGAATCCTCAGTATATGAGGTTGTATTAAAACTACAAGGGCGGGCTGTAAGCTATTTTACTTGCCCCACAGGTGCTGCAGGCTGAGCGGCTTGCCAGGACTCTGCTGCCCACTTAATTAACTGATCTTCTAACTGGAAACGGGCGTCGAGGGCTTCGCCGATATCGGATAACGCCTGCTGGAACTCGGTGCAGCTATCATCGTCATCGATCTCGATGTTGGTATAACGATCGTGGAATGACATGATAGTTTGGGTATTGTTTTTTAACGCAGGGTAAACTTTGGTGGTCAGCGCCATTCTTGGGCTAGACTCGCCTTCTACCTGCTTGATAATTCTGTCGTAGATGTGAAAATGACCAGCTGAGAGATAATCCACCAGGTTATGACAAAAGTTCTCCAGCGCTTTTTCATTAAGCGGGGTATGCTTTTCTTTTCGCGGCTTAATACCGATCACTGTGCAATACGAAACTAAAAGTTCTTTACGCGCATGGAGCCATTGATCAATTAATTCATTACTGCCGCCAACGCGTTGAGTCAAGCTTTCCAGTCGATTGAGCATGAACGACTCCGTGAAGTAATAATGAGTTACAAAAAAGTAACAAGCCAGATTCTAGATTGCCAGTGAAGTCGAGGTTGTGCAACAACGATATGGAACTACAACTTACAGGTAAAGAGAGTGGTTGGTGGATAGTCAGCCATGAAAACAAGTTATGGCTGCCAAAAGGGGAGTTGCCACAAGGCAATGCTGCCAATTGGTCACTACAGGGCGCAACCGCCAGACAAATTGGTGAATGGCAGGGGCAGGCGGTTTGGCTTATTCGCCAGATCATGCCGACCGACATGGGATCAGTGCGCCAATTGCTGGATGTGGATCGCGGTCTGTTCCAACTGGCTGGGCGGGGGGTGCAATTAGCGGAGTTTTATCGTTCGCACCGCTTCTGCGGCTATTGCGGTCATCAAATGCATGCCAGCCGCACCGAATGGGCTTGCCTGTGTAATCACTGCCGTGAACGCTATTATCCGCAAATCGCCCCTTGTGTGATTGTTGCCATTCGCCGTGGTGATGAAATCTTATTGGCGCAGCATGTACGGCATCGTGGCGGGATTAATACGGTGCTGGCCGGTTTTGTCGAAGTGGGCGAAACACTGGAGCAGGCCGTGTCCCGTGAGGTTTTGGAAGAGAGCAATATCCACATTAAAAATCTGCGCTACGTGACGTCACAACCCTGGCCGTTCCCACACTCGCTCATGGTGGCCTATATGGCGGAGTATGACCACGGCGAACTGCGCCACGATCCGAAGGAGCTGCTCAATGCCGGTTGGTATCGCTACGACCAACTCCCATTACTGCCGCCGCCGGGCACTGTGGCCCGCAGGTTGATTGAAGATACGGTGGTTTTATGTCGTGAATATGCCGAAAATATATAGCAGCGTAAAAAACGATATATTAAAGAGGGATCTAAAAGATAGACAAAAAAAGATGGTGTATTTTATTTCTTTTCGTGTTTAAGAAATAAAAAATGATTATTAATGCATCACCCTTTAATAGGTTCGCAATCACTGGTCTGGCAGACCCAAGCTTTAACCAACTGGCTTTCAGCGAAAGAGTCATGTCGATATTTTACAGTAAGGTGTCAGCAAAGATTAAGGATAACGAACTAACACCGATAGAAAAGCTACTCTGCATGAGCAATGAAGTTAGTCTGTCCGGTGGTACCCACAAGGAGAGAGGTCTTTGCGCGTTTAAGATTCAAAATGTTTATGAAAAGGTGTTACTCGACATTTTGAAAGATCATCCACTTTATCAGTTGAAGGTGTGTTTAGTAGCGCCAAAGCCAATTCAGTCACTTTGCACAGTGAACCCCCAAGAGGTGATTAAGGCGATTAATGACAACGGAACTGGTGAAAAACAAACAGGCGTAACTGAGCGCATGAAAACACTTCATCGGTTGCTTTCTTATAAAAAGCAATTCCAATGCGTTGTCATGTTCAGCGAAGAACCAAAAGAGGACGAAAAGAAGAATTTTAGCAATGTCGTCGACATGTACCCCAACCTTTTGGCTTTTCCAACGGAGGAAAATCACATTACTTGGGGCTTAACGGGGGCAAGTTATCACCTCACCAACAACAATAATGAAACCCACGTTTTTATTATCAATACCCCTTTGCTGCCTCGCTATAATGGTGAGTTAAAATTTTATCAAGGGAATTCCAACTCCCCTTTAATAAAAGAGATACAGGCTCCGTTAGTTGCTCTTATTCCAGATTTTTCCTCTCCTATTTAAGGAACATTAGTGTCTAATGCTGCAAGTGTATCGATGCCAAATATCTTCATGGATGAATATCAAGGTATGGCATTAACTGAAGATAATATCTTTAATAGACTCATTATGGGTAAGTTAGATCGCCAATCATTTTTTGATGATTCGTCCAGTAGTGATGTGGTCAAGAAACTTATTGCTGGTAACAGTGTTCAAGTTACCGGCACCGCGATTGAAAGACAGACTATTGCGGTTAATATTCAGAAAAATTTTGAAGAGGTGTTATTTCGTCTATTAAAACATAACCCTTCTTATCAATTAGAAATGGTTTCCCATACCGCGCTACCGCCAACGCCTTTGAGCACGGTAAGCGTGCAGCAGGTCATTGACGAAGCCCCCAAATTTAAAAACCATGATGCGGCTCAACGAACAGTAACGGATCGCACGGTGACGCTTCATCAATTACTCTCTTGTGGAAACCAATTCAAATACTTCTGTTTTTACGATACGCCGCGCAAAGAGCAACAAGCGGACAACTTTAGAAAAATAGCGGAAAAGTATCAAGACACTCTTTTCCCGATTAAAACGAAGGTGGAAGGGAGTGCCGAAGCGTTAACCGGCGCAACTTACTATCTCACCCACGGCAAAAATGAAATATATGTTTTTGGTATTCGTATTACTCAAGCGAATAAGGTTAGCGAGAATGGGGAGGGTGAGGCGAGACTTTTTCAGGGGGCAATTGATAACCGGGTAATAAAAGAGGCGCTGGCCCCTCTGGATCAGCTTATGGAAGATCATGCAGATGCTTCTCCGTATTCACTGTACACTTAATTGCCGCGATAAGGACTCATCACTTGCGCCCCCTGATTACTGCCACTCGTAACATGAAATGTGATATCAACATGCTACAATGCTGCCAACTAAAAGATGGCCGCCAGGTAATTAAGGGAGCTTCACCATGAATGAGTTGAAAAACGATCGCTATCTGCGGGCCTTATTGCGTCAACCGGTTGATGTCACACCGGTATGGATGATGCGCCAGGCGGGCCGCTATTTGCCAGAATATAAAGCTACCCGCGCAATTGCCGGTGATTTTATGTCGCTGTGTAAAAACGCGGAGCTGGCCTGTGAAGTGACGATGCAGCCATTGCGTCGTTATCCACTGGATGCAGCGATTCTGTTTTCAGACATTCTAACCATCCCGGATGCCATGGGGCTGGGGCTCTATTTTGAAACCGGCGAAGGTCCACGCTTCAAATCGCCGATTACCTGCCGCGCTGATGTTGAAAAGTTGCCGATCCCTGATCCTGAACAGGAGCTGGGCTACGTCATGAATGCGGTGCGCGCTATTCGTCGTGAGTTGGCAGGGCAAGTGCCGCTGATTGGCTTCTCCGGCAGCCCATGGACACTGGCGACCTACATGGTCGAGGGCGGTAGCAGCAAAGCCTTCACCAAACTGAAAAAAATGATGTATGCCGAACCACAAACACTGCATCTGTTGCTGGATAAATTGGCCGACAGCGTCATTTTGTATCTCAATGCGCAAATCAAGGCCGGAGCGCAGTCGGTGATGGTCTTTGATACTTGGGGCGGGGTGCTGACAGGTCGCGACTATCTTGAGTTCTCATTGAATTACATGCATAAAATCGTCAATGGCCTGACTCGTGAAAACGAGGGGCGGCGTGTACCGGTCACCTTGTTTACCAAAGGCGGCGGGCAGTGGCTGGAAGCTATGGCCGCCACCGGCTGTGATGCGCTGGGGCTGGATTGGACCACTGACCTTGCCGACGCGCGTCGCCGTGTGGGTGATAAAGTCGCGCTGCAAGGCAATATGGACCCTTCCATCTTATATGCACCGCCTGCGCGTATTGAGCAAGAAGTTAGCACCATATTAGCCAGTTTTGGGCAAGGTGAAGGGCATGTGTTTAATCTGGGCCACGGCATTCATCAGGATGTCCCGCCAGAACATGCCGGTGCTTTTGTTAAAGCGGTACATGCGCTATCACGGCCTTATCACCAATAGATTATCTGAATAGGTTGCCAGATGATTGACACTAAAGCGCTTCGGGCAGAGCAACAGCAGCGGGCATCTGAGGTGATACTGCAAGATGACCCTGTTCTGGCTGATGGTCTTAGCCCGCCAGTGCGCTTTATTGCTGGCGCTGATGTGGGTTTTGAGCAGCAGGGGGAGGTGACCCGTGCTGCTATCGCAATTTTGCGCTATCCCTCGCTTGAGCTGGTGGAGTATCAGATTGCACGGGTAGAGACTTCACTACCGTATATCCCCGGTTTACTCTCTTTTCGTGAATATCCTGCATTATTAGCCGCTTGGGCGCAGCTCCAGCAACGGCCCGATTTGGTTTTTGTTGATGGGCAGGGTATCGCGCATCCACGCCGTTTAGGGGTTGCCAGCCATTTTGGTCTGTTAGTGGATGTGCCCACCATTGGTGTCGCCAAAAGCCGCCTGTGTGGGCATTTTCAGCCACTGGAGAGTAATAACGGCGCAGTAGAACCCCTGATTGATGGCAATGAGCAACTTGGCTGGGTATGGCGCAGCAAAATTCGCTGCAACCCGCTGTTTATTTCGCCGGGGCATCGGGTGAGTGTGGAGAGCGCATTGACGTGGGTCCAGCGCTGTATGGCGGGTTACCGCCTGCCGGAGCCAACCCGCTGGGCAGATGCTATCGCCTCAAACCGCCCGCAATTTCAACGTTGGATGCGGAAAACTCCTGATTTGCTTGGCAACAATAGGGATATGATTTAATTTCGGGTACACTGCCGCGCAGATAATGAATAATGAGAACTCATCATGATACGTAATCCGATTCATCTACGTCTCGAAAAGCTGGAAAGCTGGCAACACCTGACTTTCATGGCTTGTTTGTGCGAACGGATGTATCCCAACTATCAGCAATTTTGTCTGGAAACAGAGTTTGGCGATCCGGCGGTTTACCGGCGCATTCTGGACCTTATTTGGGAAACGTTGGTCGTAAAAGACGCTAAAGTGAATTTTGATAGTCAGTTGGAGAAGTTGGAAGAGGCAATTCCTTCAGCTGATGACTATGCTATCTACGGTGTTTATCCGGCTATCGATGCGTGTATCGCATTGAGTGAGGCTATCCATTCGCGTTTGAGTGGGGAAACACTGGAACATGCCATCGCGATCAGCGAAGCATCCATTCGCACCGTTGCCATGTTGGAAATGACACTGGCTGGCAAAGAAATGACCGATGAAGAGCTGAAAATCTTGCCCGCGGTCGAAGAAGAGTGGGACATCCAATGGGAGATTTTCCGCCTCTTGGCTGACTGTGAAGAGCGCGACCTGGATTTGATAAAAGGGTTACGATCTGACCTGCGGGAAGCGGCTGTTAGCAACATTGGCATAAATTTAACGCAATAAGGCAAGAAAACGTGATTTAACGCCTGATTTGTCACGTCTTAAGGCTTCACATCTGCCCCCTGTCTGTTCTACATTTGGGGGGCGAAAAAAAGTGGCTATCGGTGCGTGTATGCAGGAGAGTGCTGTCATTCGGCATATCCGTCGCACTTGATGCTTTGCAAACGATAAACACACTGTAAGGATAACTTATGAATAAGACTCAACTGATTGACGTAATCGCGGACAAAGCGGACCTTTCTAAAGCTCAAGCTAAGGCTGCTTTGGAGTCCACACTGGCTGCAATTACCGAATCTCTGAAAGACGGTGATCCAGTACAATTGGTTGGTTTCGGTACTTTTAAAGTAAACCATCGTAATGAGCGCACTGGCCGCAACCCACAGACTGGTAAAGAAATCAAAATTGCTGCAGCTAATGTGCCAGCGTTTGTTTCTGGTAAAGCACTGAAAGATTCTGTTAAATCTTAATAGTGTGTCAGTGAAAATAATAAGCAGGGGGGTGATAAAGCCCCTTTTGTTTATGCAGCGGGTGCTGATGACCCTCGGCTTAGCCTTTGGTCTCAGCGCCTGTAGCAGTCAGTCAGGCTCCCCCCAATTTAGTGCCAGCGGATACATCGCCGACAGCGGCGTAGTGCGTTTATGGCGTCAGGATAATGCGCAACAACAGCCACTGGTGTTGATGAGCGTCTATAGCCCCTACTCCGGGGACAATACCCGCGTTACCTTCTATCAATACCAAAATGGTATTTTGCATGAAATTCGCCGCAACGATTTAGGCCATAATCCACAGAGCATCGAGCTGCGTTTCGATGAGCAGGGGCAGGTGAGTTTTATGCAGCGCCAATTGGCCGAGCGTCGTGAGCAGCTATCAACCGATGAGATTGCAGTTTATCAGTTGGAAGCAAAACGTATTCTGGAACTGAGCAGCGCACTGCGCGCCGGAAACGTCAGATTACTTCAGGGGCGTTGGCAGGATGGTATCGTCACCAGCTGTGCCGGAAAAACATTACGGCTGAGTCTCGATGATAACTCGCAGAGATGGTTGAGCCAGCGGGGTGGGAAGAGTGCGCACCCCTTAGGTGTCGCGTGGCTGGATTCACCGGAAGGTCAACAGCTGCTGCTGGCTGCCAATCAGGATTTCTGCCGCTGGGAACCGAGCGCCGGCAGTTTATAGCATCTGAAATGTAAAATGGGCACAGCGAACCATGCCCATCGAAAGTATTGACTGCTAGCCATTATTTGCTGCTAGCTAGTTGTTTACCACTGTCCGGTTATTTGCCACGGGCAATCGCCCGATAGCCAATATCTTTACGGCAGAAGCTGCCTTCCCAGTGAATATCCGCCGCCAACTGATAAGCGCGCTGCTGTGCCTCGGCGACAGTTGTCCCCAGTGCCGTCACGCACAATACACGCCCGCCGCTGGTCACCACCTGATTATCACCATTCAACTGTGTACCTGCATGGAATACTTTTCCGTCGGCTACTTCTTGCTGCGGCAATCCATGGATAACATCGCCCTGGCGATAATCTGCCGGATAACCGCCCGCTGCCAGCACTACACCCAGTGAAGGGCGATCATCCCAGTCAGAGGTTTTCTCATTTAGCTTGCCTTGTGCACCCGCCAGACAGAGCTCGACCAGATCAGAGCGCATCCGCAGCATGATGGGTTGTGTTTCTGGATCACCAAAACGGCAGTTGAATTCGATAACTTTCGGTTGCCCATCGGCTGAAATCATCAAGCCTGCGTATAGAAAGCCGGTATAGACACTCCCTTCCGCCGCCATGCCGCGCACGGTTGGCCAGATAATCTGATCCATCACGCGCTGGTGGATCTCATCTGTCACCACGGGGGCCGGTGAGTAAGCCCCCATTCCGCCAGTATTCGGACCGGTATCGCCATCACCGACGCGTTTATGATCCTGACTGGTGGCCATTGGCAGCACATTCTCGCCATCAACCATCACGATAAAGCTGGCTTCTTCGCCGTCGAGGAACTCTTCCACCACGATACGGTGGCCTGCATCACCAAAAGCATTACCTGCCAGCATGTCGTGAACGGCAGTTTCCGCCTCTTCTAACGTCATGGCGACAATCACGCCTTTACCCGCAGCCAGTCCGTCAGCCTTAATCACGATTGGTGCGCCAATCTTGCGAACATAAGCCAGCGCCGGTTCGATCTCAGTGAAATTTTGGTAGAACGCGGTTGGGATATGGTGGCGCGCCAGGAAATCTTTGGTGAACGCTTTGGAGCCTTCTAACTGAGCCGCCGCTTGCGTCGGGCCGAAGATAGTCAGACCTGCGTCACGGAACGCATCCACCACGCCAATCACTAACGGCGCTTCCGGGCCAACAATGGTCAGGCCGATATCGTGGCTTTGAGCAAAGGCCAGCAAGCCTGCAATATCCGTCGCGGCGATAGCCACGTTCTCTAATCGAGGTTCCAGCGCCGTACCGGCATTGCCCGGTGCGACATAGATTTTATCCGCTAAAGGCGATTGCGCGGCTTTCCAGCCTAATGCGTGTTCGCGTCCACCGTTACCAATAATCAAAATATTCATCGGGTGACTCCGTTAAGCGGTTTAATTAATGACGGAAATGACGCATGTCAGTAAAGATCATCGCGATATTGTGTTCATCTGCGGCAGCAACCACCTCGTCATCGCGGATAGAACCCCCCGGCTGGATCACGCAAGTGATGCCAACGGCAGCGGCGGCATCAATGCCATCGCGGAACGGGAAGAAAGCATCAGACGCCATGGCGGAACCGGCAACCTGTAAACCTTCGTCGGCGGCTTTGATCCCGGCAATCTTGGCAGAGTAAACACGGCTCATCTGGCCTGCGCCTATCCCGATGGTCATATTATCGCGGGCATAGACAATGGCATTGGATTTAACGAACTTAGCCACTTTCCAGCAGAACAGTGCATCACGCAGCTCTTGCGCGGTTGGCTGGCGTTTGGACACCACACGCAGATCCGCTTCTGTCACCATACCTAAATCACGATCTTGTACCAGCAAACCACCATTCACACGTTTGAAATCCAGGCCGGCAGAGCGCGCCTGCCACTGGCCGCAGATCAACACACGCACGTTTTGTTTGGCTGCCAGAACACTCAGGGCATCGGCGCTGACACTTGGCGCGATAATCACTTCCACAAATTGGCGGCTGATGATCGCCTGAGCGGTTGCAGCATCTAACTCACGGTTAAAGGCAATAATGCCGCCGAAAGCAGAGGTAGGGTCAGTTTTGTATGCACTTTCGTAAGCGGCAAGAGTGGAATCACCAATCGCTACGCCACAAGGGTTCGCGTGCTTGACGATCACACAGGCAGGTTCGCTGAACTCTTTCACGCACTCCAGTGCGGCATCAGTATCGGCGATGTTGTTGTAAGAGAGCGCCTTGCCTTGCAGCTGTTCTGCGGTAGCGACGGAAGCTTCTTTCAGATTCTCTTCTATATAGAAGGCGGCTTGCTGGTGGCTGTTTTCACCGTAACGCATATCCTGCTTCTTAATATAGTTAAGATTCAGGGTCCGCGGGAAGTGACCTGCGGGCTGCTCGGTCTCGCCGTGATAAGCCGGAACCATGGTGCCGAAGTAGTTGGCGATCATGCTGTCGTAGGCGGCGGTATGCTCGAATGCTTTAATCGCTAGATTGAAGCGGGTTGGGTAGGTTAGCGAGCCGTCATTATTATCCAGCTCGGTAATGATGGCGGCATAGTCACTGCTCTTCACCACGATGGCGACATCTTTGTGATTCTTCGCCGCAGAGCGCACCATGGTCGGCCCGCCGATATCAATATTCTCAACGGCATCTTCCAGTGAACAATCTGGACGCGCCACGGTTTCGGCAAAAGGATACAGATTGACGACCACCATATCGATCGGTTGAATATCATGTTCAGTCATGATGGTATCATCTTGACCACGGCGGCCGAGAATACCGCCATGGATTTTTGGATGCAGAGTCTTAACGCGGCCATCCATCATTTCCGGGAAACCGGTGTAATCAGAAACTTCAGTGACCGGCAGGCCAGCATCGGCCAACAGGCGGGCAGTCCCACCGGTGGATAGTAACTCGATGCCACGCTGAGAAAGCGCTGCGGCGAATTCAATGATACCCGCTTTATCAGACACACTAAGCAGAGCACGGCGGATTGGACGGCGTTGTTGCATGGTTTTATCCCTTGGCTTTGGAATCGCAGTTTTTCATTCGCTATAAATAGAGCGTTACGTGAATCTCTACCCGGTACTTCTTTCTATATATAGAGGAACAGATTCAGATAACGTCCCGAAAAGGGGACTGCCAGCCTGCCATTAGCGTGCTGGTGGCTAGGATAAACGGAAAAGCACGCTTAATTTGGGTCTGACTGACGCTATTTTGATAAAAATCGATCCGCAAAGGTCATATTTGATGAATACCGCCCTGCAATTTCGACGCGGGGAATTGTAGCGAAAACGATTGCGTGATGCTCGTCAATTTTCAGTTCAGATTACATCTGTGGATAAGTTTGTGCACAACAGGGTATAAAGAGGGGTTTTGCTGTGGAATGCAGCAAACGATCATTTTTATTGAAATTAGCAGTTGCGGCCTGCGAGGAACTCCCTATAATGCGCATCCATCGAGACGGCACACAACGAATCAAGTAGTTAAGT
>NZ_CAWQAF010000028.1:0-31813 GCF_963892745.1 Yersinia sp. Marseille-Q3913
GCCTTAGCGGTCATCTATAACAGAATGGTGATTACACAGAATCGTGTACAGGGTCCTCCAGGGATGGATCTACGGCGTCTTTACGATCTGCCTGTTCTCTCCGCCACTGGCACTTTATCACTCATTTGCTGCCTAGTTGTCACGTCAATGTCTTTTGATATCACGCCTCTTGCTGTGGTTATTCTGTATTAATCGCTGCTCTAGGACCAAATATCAGTCTTTTCGTCTAATAGATAAATACCAAAATATTATCCTTTCTTATATTAAATAATATTTATATTTAAGCGAAAATACCTGCTATCACGGGAAGTGACACATATTTCTGCTAAGCCATTTTCTACAGAAATAAAGAGAATAATAGCGATTACATAAAAGTACTTAAAACTGATAATAATACCGATAAGAAAATATTGGACTGGAATATATTTTTCTATTTTAAGTGAGCCTACAATATTATTACCTACCGCGTCAAGACTATTTATCTCGAAAATAATCCCATCATAAATAGCGTCAATCCCTTGCCACTCCTGCGATATAACGAAAAAACTCACAGTGATAAGACATTAGTTAAAACTATTTACTTTGAAGTTAGTCACATAAATCGATATTGGTGTCATTAATTTCGAACTATTAGCCGTAGATCTCGGAACTTTATATCAAAATAAATAGAATGCTGTTCCATAACTGTTTTTTGTATTTTTTGGGATAAATATATTTTTATTAAAATAAGGTAACTGAAATGAATATTAAATTATTATCTCTGGCAGTGGCATCACTTCTCAGCACTAGCGCAATGGCCGTAACTATTGACTATCGTCATGAAATGCAAGATCAAAGTGGCAATAGCCATAAAGACCGATTATTAATGTCTCACCGCTTCGCTAATGGCTTTGGATTATCACTAGAAGGTAAGTGGAAAGGCGCTCAAGATAAAGATAAAGCATTTAACGAAACAGTCAGTAATGGGACTGAAGTTGTCGCCAGCTATGTCTATAAAATTGATAAAACATTCTCTATTGAACCCGGCTTCTCATTAGATTCAAGTTCTACAGCTAACAGCTATCGTCCTTATCTGCGTGGTAAGGCCAATATCATTGACGATCTCTCTGTTTCATTACGTTATCGTCCCTATTACAAACGCACCAGCGCCAATATTAATACAAAAAAAGACACGTCTGAAAATGGTTATAATTTGACGAGTGTTATCAGCTATAAACTCGCCAAAGATTATCAATTAGATTATGAAATCGACTATAAAAAGGCCAATAAAGCTGGTGTCATTTTAGCGAATAAAGAAAGTTATGACTGGACTCATGACTTAAAATTAACTTACAAGTGGGATAAGAGTTGGTCCCCTTATATGGCGGTCGGTAATGTCTCTGGCAGCAAAGATACCAGCGAACGCCAAACTCGTTATCGCGTAGGGATAAAATACAGCTTCTGATTTATCACTGAAGTCATCAGATTCTGATCTCTGGGGTCACACCTCACCATAACGATTTTTGACAGGTAAAAAAGTAATGAAAAAAAGAGCATTATTTTTGAGTATGGCTGCGCTGGCGACGCTGTATATACCCGCCGGGCAAGCAGCGGATGCTGATCGCCTGACGGTGGTAAAGCAGTATGTCGATAATGTGTTGAGTAAAGCGTCGGATACTTATCACGGTGATAAGCCCAGTCCGTTACTGTCAGATGGTGTTGACCCCCGTACCGGACAGCAATTGGAATGGATTTTCCCCGATGGCCGTCGGGCTGTGTTATCAAACTTCTCCGCGCAACAAAACCTGATGCGAGTCATGAGTGGCCTGAGCCAGTTGAGTGGCGATAATCGCTATCAGCAGCGTGCTGAAGATATCGTCCGCTACCACTTCCAGAATTATCAGGACCCAAGCGGCTTACTCTACTGGGGCGGTCACCGTTTTGTTGATCTGAAAACGTTGCAACCCGAAGGACCGAGTGAAAAAGAGATGGTGCATGAGCTGAAAAATGCCTATCCCTACTATGACCTGATGTTCAGCGTCGACAGCGATGCCACCACCCGCTTTATTCGTGGCTTCTGGAACGCCCATGTCTATGACTGGCGCATTCTTGAAACCAGCCGCCACGGCGAGTATGGCAAGAAGATGGGGGAGTTGTGGGAGAGTAAATTTGAGCAACAGCCGCCTTTCTTTGCCACCAAAGGACTGAGCTTCCTCAATGCGGGTAATGATCTGATCTATTCAGCTTCGCTGCTCTACAAACATCAGCAGGATCAAGGGGCATTGGTGTGGGCTAAACGTCTGGCAGACCAATATGTGTTGCCGCGTGATGCTAAAACGGGTCTGGGTGTCTATCAGTTTACTCAAGCTCTGAAACGCGAAGAGCCAACGGATGATGCCGATACGCACTCCAAGTTTGGTGACCGCGCACAGCGCCAGTTTGGGCCTGAGTTTGGCCCCAGCGCGCTGGAGGGCAATATGATGCTCAAAGGGCGTACCAGCACGCTTTACTCTGAAAATGCGCTGATGCAGTTGCAACTGGGTAAGGATTTGGGTGCTCAAGGGCAGGATTTACAGAAATGGACGGTGGATGGCCTGAAAGCGTTCGCCAAATATGCTTATAACGATCAGGACAATACTTTCCGTCCGATGATTGCCAATGGGCAGGACTTATCGAATTACACGCTGCCACGTGATGGTTATTACGGCAAAAAAGGTACTGTGATTAAGCCGTACAAAGCAGGCAACGAATTCCTGATCTCTTATGCCCGAGCCTACGCCATTGATAACGACCCGCTATTGTGGAAAGTGGCACGCGGTATTGCCAGCGATCAGGGGCTGGGTGATATCGGCACAGCACCGGGTAAAGAGATGAAGATTAAGCTGGATACCACCAACAGTGATCCCTATGCCCTGTTTGCGTTGCTGGATCTCTACAATGCCAGTCAGGTTGCAGACTATCGGCTATTGGCAGAGAAAATCGGCGATAACATCATTAAAACTCGCTATATCGACGGCTTCTTTATGGCCTCTCCAGACCGCCAATATGCCGATGTCGATGCTATCGAACCTTACGCTATACTGGCGCTGGAAGCTTCACTGCGCAATAAGCCACAAGCCGTTGCCCCTTTCCTAAATGGTGCTGGCTTTACTGAGGGAGCTTACCGAATGGACGATGGTTCAGCGCGGATTTCAACCCGCGATAATGAGATATTCTTGCTCAATGTCGGTGAGAAGCTGCAACCAAACGGTCGTAAATAGTCCCGACAGTGGCCCGTGCTGGGGTCGCTGTTGGTAAAAGTGCCGAGCCATGGCTTCCCAGGGTCTATCAGCTCGGCGCTTTTCCCCTCGGGGCCAGTTATGGCCCATCTTGAACAATATCTAGCGCAACAAAGTGACTGCAACCGAGCTACTGCAACTGAGCCACAATCAGTGGCCAGCGGGCATCAAACTCTTGTGTTGGCCGATAGCGGAATTCAGAACGAACAAAGCGCGACAGCATCCCTTCACAAAAGGCCAGCAACTGTGTTGCCAGCAGTGCCTCATCATGGATAAAACCTTGCCCATCACGCAGCTTTTTCTCGCGCAGAACCTGACGTAGCTGAACTTCAATACGCTCAAACAGCTGGTTAATTCGGCCTTGCAGGCGATCTTGTTCAAACATCAGTGCATGCCCAGTCATAATTCGGGTTAGCCCTGGGTTACGCTCCGCGAACCCTAATACCAGTAACAGGATCAAGCGGAGGCGATTGAACGTCTCTTTCTCATCTTGCAAAATCAAATTTATGCGGGACATCAAACTATCTTCAATAAACTCGATCAGGCTATCAAACATCCGCGTTTTACTGGGGAAATGCCGATAAAGTGCAGCTTCAGACACCCCCACATTGGCGGCGAGTTTGGCGGTAGTTATGCGTTGGCTGCCATCGCTGGATTCCAGCATTTGCGCTAAAGCCTGCAAAATTTCCTCGCGCCTGTTCCTTTTGGTATTTTCTTTTTCTGCCATGTCCGAGTAGACCCTTGCTAAAAATGACTTAATAACAAAAACCCCAATACCGGCCGCACTGGGTACTAAGCCCCGGCGGCTTATGTGATAGCTTTTTTACGGTATTGAGGTCTAGGGTAGGTTATTGGCGCCCAGAATGACCAAAACCACCAGTACCACGTTCACTCAGGTCAAAATTTTCAACCAGATTGAATTCTGCTTGTACAACAGGAACAAACACCATCTGTGCGATACGCTCGCCGGGTTCGATAGTGAAAGGCTGCTGACCACGGTTCCAGACTGACACCATCAACTGCCCCTGATAGTCGGAGTCAATCAACCCAACCAGATTGCCTAATACTACGCCGTGTTTATGCCCTAACCCAGAGCGAGGCAGAATAACTGCCGCCAGCGCGTTATCGGCGATATGTATTGCTAAACCTGTCGGTAGCAACGTGGTTTGACCCGGCAGTAAATTCACTGATTCATCCAGACAGGCACGTAAATCTAGCCCAGCAGAACCTTCTGTTGCATAGGTTGGTAGCGGAAATTCATTGCCAACACGCGGGTCCAGAATTTTAATGTCGATTTTTTTCATCATAACGGCTGACAATCTCGTCTATTAAACGCTGACTGAGGAGGTGCTTATCGCTGAGCGGTAAACGTTTCTCTCCAGCCGGCCAAAAAAGGTGCAAGGCATTGGTATCACTGTTAAAACCATGCTCTGCGAGCGATACATCATTAGCGCAAATAAGATCCAGACTCTTTCGCGCTAGTTTTTGTCGCGCGTATTCTTCCACATTCTGGGTTTCGGCAGCAAATCCAACCACAAATGGACGATTTTTAGCCATTGAGGCTACCCCAGCTACAATGTCTGGGTTTTTCACTAACTTAAGGGTAATCTCATCGCCCTGCTTTTTTATTTTCTCGTCAGAAATTTGCTCAGCGCGGTAATCTGCTACCGCAGCACAAGAAATAAAAATATTCTGCTGGGCGGCTAAATTCTGAACGGCTTGCTGCATTTCAAGCGCACTGACAACATCAATACGGTCAACCCCTGCGGGCGTCGGGAGATTTACCGGCCCTGCAACTAATGTCACCTTCGCCCCTCTTGCGGCGGCTGCCTGCGCAATGGCAAATCCCATCTTGCCCGAACTTTGGTTGCTGATAAAGCGAACTGGATCAAGTGCTTCACGTGTTGGCCCTGCGGTAATCATGACACTCAAATGTTGCAGGTCTTGTTTTGCAGAAAAATGATCATGTGCCAGTGCGACGATTTCCAGCGGGTCTAACATTCTACCTGGCCCGATATCACCGCAAGCCTGACTGCCACTGTCTGGCCCCCACAATATTACTCCACGATCCGCGAGGGTCTGTAAGTTCGCTTGAGTCGCGGCTGCGCGGTACATCTGTTGATTCATGGCGGGTACTGCCGCGATTGGTGCCGAAGTTGCCAGACAAACCGTGGTTAGCAGGTCATTCGCCATGCCCGCAGCGACTCTGGCCAGCAAATCGGCGGTAGCGGGAGCCATAATCACTAAATCAGCCCATTTGCCCAGCTCAATATGGCCCATGGCGGCCTCTGCCGCAGGATCGAGCAAATCATCAGAGACGGGATAACCCGAGACTGCCTGCAGTGTGAGTGGCGTAATGAACGCTTTGGCGGCAGCGGTCATCACTACCCGCACATCCGCGCCTCTATCACGTAAGCGGCGTACCAGCTCAGGTGATTTATAGGCGGCGATACCCCCACTAATCCCGAGCACAATATGTTTGCCGGAGAGTCCCGTCATCATGATTGTCCGAATGAAAGCTGTAAGAGACGATATTTTAGCATAACAGCCGAGCAGATTAGCTATCAGGGCATCCCCTGATGCCATCAATCATCAAATTTGCGAGACGTCGCGCATGCTGTTAATCATGACGTCGCAGAGCATAAAACCTTCTGTCATGCTGTCCGCGCTGTTCAGGGATTACAGGAGTCAAGGGATGGATGAGTGGTATGGGCAGTGCGCCCCAAGAGAAAAATTACTAAAATATGGTGCCGCCGTGTTGTCAGATGCCGAATTGCTCGCTCTTTTTCTGCGCACAGGTATCCCGGGGATGCATGTCATGAAGATGGCGGAATATTTGATTGAAACCTTCGGTTCGCTGCACGGACTGATGTCTGCAGATTATCAGACGTTATGCGCCCAAAAGGGGATTGGCGCATCGAAATACAGTCAGATTCAGGCAATTGCGGAGTTGGCTAATCGCTGTTTTTCATCACATCTGATGCAAGAAAGTGTCCTGCTTAATCCCGAGGTCACACAACATTTTCTGCAAAATATTCTCTCTCACCGTGAGCGTGAGATTTTTTTAGTCATGTTTTTGGATAATCAGCATCGTGTTATTCGCCATGAAGAGATGTTTACTGGTACCATCAGCAGCGTTGAGGTCCATCCGAGAGAAATTGTGCGTGAAGCGCTGAAGGCGAATGCCGCCGCGCTTATTTTGGCGCATAATCACCCTTCGGGTAAGGCTGAACCGAGTCAAGCCGACCGTTTGATGACGACGCAGGTGATAAAAGCCTGTTCATTATTAGATATTCGGGTGCTCGATCATTTGGTAGTCGGTCGGGGTGAATGTGTCTCATTTGCTGAACGCGGATGGCTTTAGTGAAATAATAATTGATCCTTTTAGGATCTTTAGCTGTTCGGGACTTGAGCACTTACGCTTCAGAGCGTATACTACGCCACCTTTGAGAATCTTGGGTTTGGCGTGAAGAGCCTATCTCAGCAGGTTTATAACCTGGTGACAGGGGTTTCTGACCTGATGACAGTGAGTCTTCTCAGTGAATTTGCTGAGATGGGCTCTAAAGCCTGACGAGGCGGCCAAATCCTATACGAAGCTCGAGCTGATTTGATTTTTGGAGAATAGACATGTCCCGAGTCTGCCAAGTTACTGGCAAGCGCCCGGTGAGCGGTAACAACCGTTCCCACGCAATGAACGCGACCAAACGCCGTTTTCTGCCGAACCTTCACTCTCACCGTTTTTGGGTTGAGGGCGAGAAGCGCTTTGTAACTCTGCGTGTATCTGCTAAAGGTATGCGTGTTATTGATAAGAAGGGTATTGAAACGGTCTTGGCCGAACTTCGTACCCGCGGTGAGAAGTATTAAGGAACTGAATCATGGCTAAAGGTGTTCGCGAGAAGATCAAGCTGGTTTCTTCTGCTGGTACTGGTCACTTCTATACCACTACGAAGAACAAGCGTACGAAGCCGGAAAAATTGGAACTGAAGAAATTCGATCCAGTTGTCCGTCAACACGTGATCTACAAAGAAGCTAAAATTAAATAATTTTAGTGGATTAAGAAAAACCCGGCCTCGGCCGGGTTTTTTATTATATAAAGTACAGTGAGATACCACGAAGGGATGGATGATGCCTGAATTACCAGAAGTTGAAACCAGCCGACGCGGGATTGAACCCTATCTTGTCGGCCAGACGATTTTATATGCCGTGGTCAGAAATACCCGCTTGCGCTGGCCGGTATCCGATGAAATTTTGGCACTTAGCGACCAGCCGGTACTCAGTGTTCAGCGTCGGGCCAAGTATTTACTGCTAGAGCTACCCACCGGCTGGATTATCGTGCATTTGGGGATGTCGGGCAGCTTACGCGTTTTGCCTGAAGAGACCGCAGCGGAAAAACATGACCATGTCGATTTGGTGATCAGTAATGGCAAAATATTGCGTTATACCGACCCCCGTCGCTTTGGGGCCTGGTTATGGGCGACAGACCTTGAAACCAGTAATGTGCTGGCACATTTAGGCCCAGAGCCGCTGAGCGACGAATTTACCCCTCAATACTTGTTTGATAAATCACGTAATAAACGCACATTGGTTAAGCCGTGGTTGATGGATAACAAAGTGGTGGTTGGGGTTGGCAATATCTACGCCAGTGAATCTCTGTTTGCTGCCGGTATTTTGCCCGATCGCGCCGTCGGTTCATTGACGCAAATTGAAATCTCGCTGCTGGTTGCAACGATAAAAGCGGTGTTATTGCACTCCATCGAGCAAGGGGGCACCACTTTACGCGACTTTTTACAGTCGGACGGTAAACCGGGTTACTTTGCGCAAGAGTTGCAGGTGTATGGTCGGGCGGGAGAGCCATGCCGCCGCTGTGGGCAACTTATTGAAATTGCGAAACATGGGCAGCGCAGCACCTTTTTTTGCCGCCACTGCCAAAATTAATTGCTTTGAATGAGCCGATGGTTAAGCCAGTTTAGCCAGCAGTGCCTTAGTCACTGGTGCTGGAAGGAAAGGGGTGATATCACCACCATGGCGCGCCACTTCCTTCACCAGAGAAGAGGAGATAAACGACCATTTTTCTGATGGCATCAGGAATACACTCTCCAGTTTTGGCATCAGGTGACGGTTCATATTTGCCAGTTGCCACTCATACTCGAAATCTGAGACCGAACGTAAGCCCCGCACTAAAATATTCGCATTATTCTTTTTGGCAAACTCCGCCATCAGTTCACTGAACCCTAGCACTTCAACATTCTTAAGTGGCGCAGTGACTTGCTTTGCCAATGCGACCCGTTCGTCGAGGGTAAACATCGGTTTTTTGCTGGAACTGTCGGCGATAGCCAGAATCACATGGCTGAACATCGTGGAAGCCCGTGTCACTAAGTCCAAATGCCCATTAGTCATTGGGTCAAACGTCCCGGGATAGATGGCTTTGGTAGTCATGAATTCTCGCTTTTCTGATGTCGATGGCTCAATGCCCACAGAGCCGCATATTTATTAAAGGTATATTGCGCGTTTACCACCGCGAGCAAGAATCCCTGTTGACCATCGAGGAAACCGGCGCGGAATAACCATGTCTTACAGAATGCCCCAAGAGTATGGCTAATAATTGAAAAATAACTGCAACTTTTGCCTTGTTGATAGCGTTGAGTCGCCCACGCTTCAGCGTAATTGAGCTGTTTACGTTGAAAAGTAAAGAAATTACGGCAAGTCAGATGCAGCAAATCGCCCGCCAACGGAATAACTTTGGCAGAGCCGCTGGCGAGTGATTCATGAACTAAATCGTCGTTGTAACGGAATTGGTGGTGCGGATATAGCCGGGTAACTCTATCCGGATACCAGCCACTATGGCGCATAAAGCGGCCTAAAAACAGATTCCGCCGTGCGCAGCTATAAACTGCGCCCTCTTCGGGGGCCAATAGCACGGCCTCGATTGCGGCTTTTAGCTCAGGGGTAACACGTTCATCAGCATCCAGCATCAGAATATAATCGCCACTGGCATATTGCTGGGCTAATTGCCGCTGTTTGCCATAACCGGGCCACTCGGTGTTGCTATGCACTTTAGCGCCATACTGCTGGGCCAGTGCGACTGTGTTGTCTTCACTGCCTGAATCTAAGACGACTATTTCATCAGCCCAGCTAACGGATGCCAAACAATCTGCCAGCAGTGAGGCTTCATTCTTAGTAATCATCACAACTGACAGGCGTTTTTTTGCACTCATTAGTGGCTCCGTTGCGGTAGATAAGGCTCCAGCAAGTGTAATAGCCGTTGTAGTGCGCCCTGATTTTCATGCAGCACATCAACCGCGTGGCGGCCATAATAGAGGCGGCAATCTTCATCAGTCAGCAGCATGGTTATCTCTTTCACCAGCGATAAGGTATCGGTGACAGTAATCAGCCCCTCAGCCTGTTCCAGCTTGGCACAGATATCTTTAAAGTTAAATGTATGTGGCCCCATCAGCACCGGTATCGCATGGGCCGCTGCCTCCAGCGGATTATGGCCACCACGTTCAACCAGACTACCGCCCACAAAGGCCAGATCAGCAATGCCGTACAGCAGCATCAACTCACCCATGGTATCGCCAATCACGACTTGCGTGCTGGCTGAAGGGATTTCGCTTTTGCTGCGTAGTGTGTAACTTAGCCCTGCTTTCTGTGTCAGTTCGACTGCTTTCGGGAAGCGTTCAGGGTGTCGTGGCACCAGAATTAGTAGCAATGTTGGGAAGTGTTGTAATAATTGGCGATGAGCTTCCAGCAAAATGGCTTCTTCGCCATCATGGGTACTGGTTGCAATCCACACCGGGCGATGTGCTGCCCATTGGCGCCGTAATGTCACCGCTCTGGCGGCTAATTCAGGGGTGACAGAAATATCAAATTTCAGGCTACCCGTTACTGTCAGTTGTGAGCGTCTGAGGCCCAGCTCAATGAAGCGATCACCATCTTCTTGATTTTGTGCGGCGATTAGCGTGATGCGTTGCAGCATATTACGGATAAAACTGCCGATCTTTTTGTAGCCAGCGGCAGAACGAGCAGATAGGCGAGCATTGGCAATCACCAGCGGTATTTTACGGCGATGCAGCGCATTGATCAGGTTTGGCCACAGCTCTGTTTCCATAATAATGACCAGCTTAGGGTTGACCTGATCCAAGAAGCGGTTCACCGAGCCGGGAAGATCATAAGGCAGATAAACGTGGTGAACGTCTTTACCAAAAGCAGACTGGACCCGTTCGGAGCCAGTGGGTGTCATGGTGGTCACGGTAATGGGTAGTGATGGATAGCGATGACGCAATGCCCTGACTAACGGGATCGCGGCCAGTGTCTCACCGACTGAAACTGAATGCAGCATGATGCCGCCAGCGACAACTTTACCGGCACAAAAACCATAACGTTCTCCCCAGCGCTTGCGATAAGCGGGGGCTTTACGGCTACGTAACAGCAACCGTAGCCAAATCAAAGGTTGAATAAGGTAGAGCAGTACCTGATATAAGCGCAGCAACATTCTATCAATTTCATTTATATGGATTACTAATAATAATACCATATTTGTGTAAGAAAGGCTCTTTTCGGCTGGGCCAGGCTGATAGCCAGAACAGAGGCGTGCCATTCATAAAAAGAATATAAAATTTTAACAATTTCAGTAAATGAATAGGCAAGGCTTGATTTAACAGATCCAACCATGAGAATGGTTTTCATTAATGTCTGTGGGCAGTTAAAAATTTGGCGATAGCGGCTGCCAGTTCATTTAGTGGCGGTTCTTTTACCTGATATTAGTCGTTAACTCAGTGAGTTGCTGTGGATTAATGAGATTTAAGTGTTATTGGGGTTGTATTTCGTTCTTTATGCGTGAACAGAGAAATTTAGATGGGATTACTCGTAACACGTGAGTGATTTTATTTTCTCAAGGAGTTAAATAACCAATTAGCCATGTTTAACAATCATAAAGCTGATAACAATCGGCTCTGATAATTATCAGAGCCGATTGTTATTACAGAATAAATAGTGGGTGGTGAAATTTTAAGCGTATTCCCGTGATGGGAAATAAGTAATTATTGCTTATGAAATCAATGTTTCTAATCGCACCATAATGGTTTCAGCGGTAATGGTATCCATATTTTTTTGCTCAGAAATAACGGCAATTTGATTTTCACCATAACCACCAATTAAGCCAGGGTCGGTTGGGCCGTATAGCGTAATGTTGGGGCGACTGAGTGCGGCGGTTAGATGACTAAGGCCAGTGTCAACGGACACCACCGCTTTTGCGCCCGCCAGAACTTCGGCCACCTGTTGGAGGCTGAGTTTAGGCAATACCTCAACATGAGGCGAGTGCTCCGCTAGCCGCAAAGCGCGCTGATACTCATGTTCTGCGCCCCAAGGTAATTTGATTTTTAACCCTGTGGGAGCAATCAGGTCAATGAGTTGCCGCCAGTGACTTTCCGGCCAGTGCTTAGTGTCGCGAGTGGTTGCATGCAGGAAAACCAGATACTGACCGGCATCAGCGGGTAACTGGCTTAAAAATCGGGGCGCGATGGCGTAATCGCCATAACTTTCTGGCAGGTCATAACCCAGACTTTTGGCAAATAACTGGCGTGTGCGCTCCACCGCATGTTGCTTGGGGTCAATCTCATGGCGGCAGTTATAGAACCAACTGGCAAATGGCTCGCGAGCGCTTTTACAATCCGGGCCATGCTTGACGCCCTTGGCGATGCGGGTAATTAGCGCAGCACTTTTAATCAGCCCCTGCGCATCGATCACCAAATCATAACTGCGCTGCTGTACAACACGTTTAAAATCACAGCGCTCCTGCCGAGTGTCAGTACCAAACCAGTTTTTGCGCCAACGACGGATCGCCACCGGGATCACTTTATCCACCGCCGGGTGCCAGGCGGGGATCTGGCTGAAGCCCTCTTCGACCACCCAATCAAAGCGAATACCCGCAATGGCCTGCATGGCGTCTGTCAGCGCAGGTAACGCATGTAAAACGTCGCCCATTGAAGAGGTTTTAACGATCAATATGTGCATTAACCCCCCTCTTTGGCTGAACATTTTTGCGCGGCGAGCTGCTTATCAAGCGCATCCATCACTTGCTCTGGCTGGATATCAATCAAACTTTGATGATAGCCCTGCGCACTATCGCCTTTACGCACTTTTTGATAGCCGGTAATCAGACGAATGACGGTGGCTTTGTCAGACAGTGGTGGGGTGAAATCTGGGCTGCTTGGGCCATATAAGGCGACTAATGGTTTATTTAATGCGGCGGCGACATGCATTAAGCCGGAGTCATTGCTAACCACTGCGCTACAGGCTGCAATCAGCACGACGGCCTGTTCTAGCGATGTCTGACCCGCCAGATTGAGGCAATATTCGCGCGAATTGTCGCCCAGAGCCTGACGGATCTCCTCGCCAGCTTCGTTGTCTTTTGCCGAACCCAATAAGACCACTTGATAGCCCGCATCAATCAGTTTCTGCGCCAGCGCGGCGTAGTGATAGTGTGGCCAGCGTTTTGCTGGGCCAAACTCAGCACCGGGGCAGAACCCAATAATGGGCCGGTTATCTGTGAGATTGAAGGACGCCGTGATCTCGGCAATCTCTTGGTCGCGAACCTGTAATTGCGGCCAGAGCAAAGGTTGCGGTAAATCAGCCGCCGACTGGACGCGTTCTTTATCATAGGCCAGAGCAACATAGCGCTGGACCATCATGGGGAAGGCCTCTTTATCCAGAATACGCATGTCATTGAGCAAGAAATAGCGCATCTCGCCACGCCAGCCAATACGTTGCTTAATTCCTGAAAAGTAAGGTATTAGGGCAGACTTAAACGAATTTGGTAGAACATAGGCGCGATCATAGCCTGTTTCACGTAAAGCCAGACCCAAGCGGCGGCGTTCCTCAAAAGCAAAAGCGCCATGCCCTAATGGCATTGGGATGGCGTGACGCACTTCCGGCATTCTGGCCAAAAGCGGACGGCACCACGCAGGTGCCATCACATCAATATCTGCTGCCGGATATTCGGCCTTCAGGGTGCGGTAAAGACTTTGCGACATCATCATATCGCCAACCCAAGAAGGGCCGATGACCAGTATTTTCATACCGTTTATCAATTCCTTGCAGCAAGTAATTTAGATCGGGCGATTGAGCCACGCCAGATATTCTTTGACGCCTTCAGCGACGGTTTTGAACGGCTTGTCATAACCGGCGGCACGCAAATTAGTGAGATCAGCTTGCGTGTATGCCTGATAGCGGCCTTTCAGTTTTTCTGGGAATTCAATGTATTCCACAGGCCCGCTTTGATGGAAATCCACCACCGCATCGGCGACAGCCTGGAAAGATTCAGCACGACCCGTACCGCAGTTGAAAATACCGGATACACCGTTTTGCCAGAACCACAGATTCACGTCAGCCACATCACACACATAGATGAAATCGCGTTTGAAGTTTTCACTGCCAGAGAACAACTTAGGATTTTCACCTGCATTAATCTGGTTATTCAGGTGAAAAGCAACGCTCGCCATGCTGCCTTTATGGCCTTCACGTGGACCATAAACGTTGAAGTAACGGAATCCACAAATCTGCGAATCAGCTTGCGGCAAGATCTCGCGCACATACTGATCGAATAAGAATTTGGAATAACCGTAAACGTTAAGGGGTTGTTCGTACTGACGATCTTCGATGAAATTATCAGTGCGCCCGCCGTAAGTGGCCGCAGAAGAGGCGTACAAGAATGGAATGCCGCGATCCAGGCAGAAGTGCAAGATATCTTTTGAATACTGATAGTTGTTATCCATCATATACTTGCCATCCCACTCGGTGGTGGAAGAGCAGGCACCTTCGTGGAAAATCGCGTCAATGTCACCCATATCGTCACCGGCAACAATACTGGCAACAAAATCTTCTTTATCCATGTAATCCGCGATATCCAGATCAACCAGATTGACGAATTTAGTGCCGTCTTTCAGGTTATCTACGACCAGAATATCCTTATAACCGATATTATTCAGTGCCTTAACAATATTGCTGCCAATGAAGCCGGCACCACCAGTGACGATAATCATCAGGTTCACCCTTGTTAATTTGCCTGGTCGGGTACAATACCCGACACGTTCGTTGGCGTTATCATAACATTTCATCGGATAGCGCACAGCCGGAAGGGGGATAATCTCTCGTTTTCTATGCTGCTTTAGGATTGTTCACCGTGATATGTGCTGCATTTTTTGCAATATAAGACAAGGTTACTCGTCAGTTCACTCGTCAGGCAGTAAAATGTCAGGCGAAACTGCCCATTCTGGAGATAACCCAATGTCCCTGCCTCGTGAGAGAAACCCGTTTTATCAGCAACTAGAACAACAACTCAAAACTACCCGTGCTGAAGGGTTGTATAAAAATGAACGGATCATCACTTCTGCCCAGCAAGCCGATATTTCTGTCGCTGATGGGAATCGCGTAATTAATTTCTGCGCCAATAACTATTTGGGCCTGGCAAACCACCCGCGGCTGATTGCGGCGGCGAAAAAAGGCATGGATACTCATGGCTTTGGCATGGCCTCAGTGCGCTTTATCTGCGGCACTCAAGACACACACAAACAGCTTGAACAGAAGCTCGCCAGTTTCCTCGGCATGGAAGATGCCATTCTCTACTCCTCTTGCTTTGATGCCAATGGTGGTTTGTTCGAAACCTTACTGGGGCCAGAAGATGCCATTATTTCTGATGCGCTGAATCACGCTTCCATCATTGATGGAGTGCGGTTATGTAAAGCCAAGCGCTACCGCTATGCCAACAATGACATGAGCGAGCTGGAAGCACAGCTAAAACAAGCCAAAGCGGAGGGCGCGCGCCATATTATGATCGCCACTGACGGCGTGTTCTCCATGGACGGGGTGATCGCCAATCTGAAAGGCGTCTGTGATTTGGCAGATGAATATCAGGCATTGGTGATGGTCGATGACTCCCATGCGGTGGGCTTTGTCGGTGCTAATGGCCGTGGTACGCATGAATACTGCGAAGTGATGGGCCGCGTTGATATTATCACTGGTACTTTGGGTAAGGCGCTGGGCGGAGCATCAGGTGGTTACACCGCTGGTAGTAAAGAGGTGGTTGAGTGGTTGCGCCAGCGTTCGCGGCCCTATCTGTTCTCAAACTCATTAGCGCCAGCAATTGTTGCAGCTTCAATTGAAGTGTTATCGTTATTGGAGGATGGTGCTGAACTGCGCGATCGTCTATGGGCGAATGCCCGCTTATTCCGCGAGAAAATGAGTGCCGCCGGTTTCACCTTGGCCGGTGCTGACCACGCTATTATCCCAGTGATGCTGGGTGACGCGACATTGGCGCAAGAATTTGCCAACGCGCTGCTGAAAGAGGGTATTTACGTCACCGGTTTCTTCTATCCGGTGGTACCAAAAGGTCAGGCTCGCATCCGCACCCAGATGTCGGCAGACCACACGACAGAGCAGGTCGAGCGGGCTATCGAAGCCTTTGTGCGTATTGGTAAGCAACTTAACGTTATTGCGTAAGGAATGTCATGAAAGCACTGTCCAAGCTAAAAGCAGAAGAGGGTATTTGGATGACCGATGTGCCGCAGCCAGAGCTGGGCCACAACGACATCATGATCAAAATTCGCAAAACCGCTATCTGTGGTACTGATGTGCATATCTATAACTGGGATGAATGGTCGCAAAAAACCATCCCGGTGCCTATGGTGGTCGGCCATGAGTATGTGGGTGAAGTGGTCGCCATTGGTCAGGAAGTGAAAGGCTTTAATATTGGTGACCGGGTGTCTGGCGAAGGCCATATCACCTGCGGGCATTGCCGTAACTGTCGTGGTGGTCGTACTCATCTGTGCCGCAACACGGTGGGTGTCGGCGTGAATCGTCCCGGCTCTTTTGCTGAGTTACTGGTGATCCCAGCCTTTAATGCGTTCAAGATCCCAGACAATATTTCCGATGAGTTAGCCGCTATTTTTGACCCCTTCGGCAATGCCGTGCATACCGCGTTATCCTTTGATTTAGTGGGTGAAGACGTATTGGTTTCTGGCGCAGGCCCGATTGGTATCATGGCTGCTGCTGTCTGTAAGCATGTGGGCGCTCGCCATGTCGTTATCACTGACGTGAATGAGTACCGCTTGGATTTGGCGCGCAAAATGGGGGTAACGCGCGCGGTTAACGTCAGCAAAGAGAACCTGAATGACGTGATGGCTGAGCTGGGCATGACAGAAGGTTTTGATGTGGGCCTGGAGATGTCAGGTGCACCGCCTGCATTTCGTTCATTGCTTAACTCAATGAATCACGGCGGGCGTATTGCAATGCTGGGAATACCGCCTTCTGATATGTCGATCGACTGGAATCAGGTGATATTCAAGGGGCTGTTTATCAAAGGGATTTATGGCCGCGAGATGTTCGAAACCTGGTACAAAATGGCGGCATTGATTCAATCCGGCCTGGATTTAACTCCGATCATCACTCACCGTTTCTCCATTGATGAGTTCCAGGAGGGCTTTGATGCGATGCGTTCAGGGAAGTCGGGCAAGGTAGTATTAAGCTGGGACTAAAATACCCTTCGGCCTTGAAGTTACAGGGGTGTTGGCTTGCGCGCACTAACCCGAATCACTTACTTGTGTAAGCTCGTCGGGATGAGTTTGCTGGCCGCCTACCTGTAACTCCAATGACTTTGGGTATTACCCTTCATGCTTGAAGTCGCAGAGTTAAAAGCGGGCAGTTAGATGATGACTGCCCGCTTTTTATTAGCCAATTACGGGTTATCCGTTTTTGGCTTCTCCACTTTTGGAATATCTATTTTTGGTGCATCTACTTTTGGTTCATCAATCGGCGCGATGGGTACTGACGAGGTAAAATAGCGCTGAATAAAGCTTACTGCCGGGCTTTGCATCAGGCTCTCGCCAATGACGCTAAACATCCTGCCGGCGTAGATTTTCTCTGGCACATAGCTGGCTTTCGCACTGCATTGCTTGATGGCTTTCAGGCGATTGTTTTTCGCTGGTTCACGCGGTTTTGACTTGCCCGGTGAGGCAGTGCCACTGCCACTATTATTGTTTACCGGTTCATTCAGCAGTGCGCTAGGTCTGACCAATACAATGTCAGACGGCAATTGAGGCAACATTTGTTGCAGCACTTTAATGGTCGCTGGATGCGGATGCCCGATAGCAATGGCAGAGCCATTTCGGCGCGCCAGTTCTACTGCACGGTTAAACTGCTGGCGGATCGCAGCTTCATCTTGTGAGTCATCCAAAAAGACTTTGCGCTTAATCACTTTGACGCCAGTGCCTTCGGCGGCTTTGCTGGCTTGACTATTGCCGATGGTCACGCTGTCGAGAAAATAGAGCTGGTAGTGTTCCAGCGCCTGCATCACTCTCTGCATACCCGGCAAACTGGAGGTCATCGCGCTGCCCATATGGTTATTCATCCCTTTCGCATAAGGAACGTTATTCACCGCCTGGCGGATGATGCGCTGGATCTCTTCGCTACTCATTGATGGCTGCAATGTATCGCGCTCCAATGGCTGTTTGCTCAGGGGGGCCATTGGCAGATGAATCAGGATTTCACGCCCTTGGTTATGGGCTTTGACCGCCATCTCTCGGGCGTAGGGGGCATTAGGCAGGATGGCGACTGAAATAGGCAGCGGCATCTGCAACACCTTGTTTTCATTCTGGGGGCGATAACCAAAGTCATCAATCACGATTGAAAGTTTGCCCGCCTGTGCGGCGTTGGCGATCACTAGGGTGCTGACGATGATAAATAGATGTGCGTTGAAATAGCGCAATAGGTGGTGCTCCCTAATGTTGTTCTCTATCTTCCTAACCAAGGTTGTGGGTTAACTGCTTGTCCCTGACGGCGAATTTCGAAATAGAGTGATGGCTCACCCTGGCCGCCGCTGGTGCCAACAAGTGCTATCGGCTGACCGGCTTTCACTTGAGCACCGACATTGACCAGCGCACTCTGGTTGTAGCCGTATAGACTCATATCCCCTTTGCCGTGTTCGACCACCACGACCAGCCCATAGCCTTGTAGCCAGTCTGCCAGCAGTACTCGTCCATCGGCTATCGCTTTGACTTCGCTGCCTTCTGGCGCGGAGATAACCATACCTTTCCAGCGAAGTTCCCCTTGCAAGGATTCACCGAAGCGATGGGTCACGTTACCTCGTACTGGCCAGACAGCTTGACCATCTGGGCGACCGAGGCCACCGGTTCGCGCCATTAATGAGCGCTCACTTTCACTCGGCTTATAGCTCGAGCCGGTTTTCTTAGCTTGTTGCTCTTTGGCTTTCACCTGTTCACGTACGCGGGCGGCTTCTTTCGCTTCCCGCTCAGCACGGGCTTTGGCTTCCCGCTCTGCTTTGGCTATCTGATCGCGCAAACGTGATTCGTTCAGTTTTAACTCCGCCAGGCCCTGCTGATCTTTTTCCAGCGAAGCTTCCAGTGAGGTTAGGGTTTTCTTGCGCGCAATCCGCGCCTGTTCCAGCTTCTGTTGCTGGTTTTTTTGTTCATCTAGCAGCGATTTTTGCTGATTTTGCTTCTGTTCTAGCGTCTTTTTCTCAGCGGAGAGATCCGCGCGGGTCTGTTTCAGCTCCTCAATGGATTTTTGCCGGGCTTCATTGAGATAACTGAAATAGGCTAAAATACGCTCACTACGCTGACTCTCTTCACCACTTAAAATAAGCTGTAAACCACTGTGCTGGCCTTGCTTAAAGGCGGCATCAAGTTGTTTAGACAGTATATTTTGTTGCTGAGATTGCTGGCTTTGCAACTTGGCAATTGACGCGGTGAGACTGGCGATCTCTTTGTCTAGCGTAGACAGAGTACCTTGGGTATCACGCAGGCTACGACTGGCCTGAGCAATGGTATTCTCCTGCTGTTTCAACTGATCCAGCAATGAACTGCGTTGCTGTTTTTGTTGCTGAACACTCTTTTCTTTCTCGGCGATATCCTGCTGCAATGTTTTCAGCTGATTTTTGTTCTCTGCTGTTTTCGCGGTCGCAGGGGCATCAGCAGCACTGACGGATAATGGCAATAGCAATACGCCAGCGCAAAAAACGCTGGCGTACAGTGCTGACCACGGACGACGCACAAACTTATTTGGCAACAGAGAAATTGACTCTTTGCTGCCAGTAATAACGTCGGCTAGGGCCATTGATATCGTGAATGTCGCTTTTTCCTTCATAACGAAGGATTATTCCACGATGAACAGCGGCTTACCAGTCATCTCTTGCGGGATTTCCATTTCCATCAGTGACAGCATGGTTGGCGCGATATCAGAAAGTTTGCCGCCTTCAACCGCTTTAACCCCCTTATTGCCGACGTAAATCAGTGGCACAGGCAGGCTGGTATGGGCAGTGTGTGCCTGGCCAGTTGCCGGGTCGCGCATCTGCTCAGCGTTGCCGTGGTCAGCGGTGATCAGCAATTGACCGTCAGCGGCTTTTACCGCAGCAACCACTTGCTCAATGCAATTATCCAGTGTTTCTACTGCTTTCACTGCGGCATCATAATCACCAGTATGGCCGACCATATCGCCATTTGGATAGTTACAAATGATCACATCATATTTGCCACTGGCGATAGCCGTGACCAGTTTTTCAGTCAGTTCTGCTGAACTCATTTCAGGTTGCAGGTCATAAGTCGCCACTTTCGGCGAGTTAATCAAAATGCGGTCTTCACCTTTAAACGGCTCTTCAACGCCGCCGTTATAGAAGAAAGTCACGTGAGCATATTTCTCAGTTTCAGAAATGCGCAACTGAGTTTTGTCATGCTTCATCAACCACTCACCGAAGGTATTCTCCAGTGATGCTGGTGGGTAAGCGCAGGCGACTTTGATGTCCGCAGCATACTCAGTCAACATGACGAAATCGCCGAAGTTAACCACTTTATCGCGTTTGAAGCCGTCGAAATCGGCGTTAACAAAGGCACGGGTAATTTGACGGGCGCGGTCAGCTCGGAAATTCATGAAGATTAATGCATCGCCATCGTTCATGGCGGCATCAGCTTCACCTGCCGCTTGAATCACGGTCGGCTTAACAAATTCATCATTTTCATTGCGGGCGTAGGCGGCTTGCAGGCCAGCGACGGCGTTATCTGCGGTGAACTCGCCTTTTGCTTGCGTCATCAAATCGTAGGCCAGTTGCACACGATCCCAGCGGTTATCACGGTCCATGGCGTAGTAACGGCCAATAATCGACGCGATGCGACCTTTACCCAATGCTGCAAACCGCTCAGTGAATCGTTTCAGCGAAGACTCAGCACTACGCGGCGGGGTGTCACGGCCATCAAGGAAAGCATGCAGATAAATGGCGGTCGCACCGCGTTTGGCGGCTAACTCAACCATGGCAAGAATGTGGTCTTCGTGGCTATGAACGCCGCCGGCAGAGAGCAGGCCCATGATATGAACCGCTTTGCCTGCTTTAACCGCTTTATCAATGGCGGCGGTCAGGGTCAGGTTGGTGAAAAAGTCACCCTCTTTGATCTCTTTGTCGAGGCGGGTCAAGTCCTGATAGACAATACGGCCAGCGCCCAGATTGACGTGACCCACTTCAGAGTTACCCATTTGACCATCGGGCAGGCCGACATCCAGACCTGAGGCGGCGATCAATGTGTGAGGTTGTTGCTGCCATAAACGGTCCATAACCGGCGTTTTGGCATTCAGAATGGCATTATCCTGCTGTTCTTCGCGGTGACCGTAGCCATCCAGAATAGTCAGAACCAGTGGTTTTTTAGTGCTCGACATTGCATAACCTCTTTCTTGTTCTATTGGGTATATATGTAGCTATTGGGGATATATGTAGAAAGACGGTAATTTACTATAAAACCGGTTAAAAATAGCCCAAAGAGATCAACATTGGGGTGGGGTTTTGCGTGAAAATCACTATTTAGGCAACAAAACTTCCCGAGACTGTTCGCAGTTTCTGCAATAGCGCTTGCATATTGGCTGTATTTGCCGCATCGCGCAGGTATACTCTGTGGCCTTGAATATTATCCCCTAACTAACGGGAGTTTTTACCCCCATGTTGCAAGAGATTATGCAATTCATTAGCCAGCATCCAGTTTTGAGTCTGGCCTGGGTGGCGTTACTCGTCGCCGTAATTTTCACCACCTTCAAAAGTTCTCTCTCCAAAGTGAAAGAGATCACCCGTGGTGAAGCTACGCGTCTGATTAACAAAGAAGATGCGGTTGTGGTTGATGTCCGCACACGTGATGACTATCGCAAAGGCCATATTGCCAGTTCCCTTAATTTGCTTCCGAGCGACATTAAAAACGGTAATCTGGCTGAGTTGGAAAAGCACAAAGCACAGCCTATTATTGTAGTTTGTGCCACAGGAACCACCTCCCGTGCTTCTGCTGAGTTGCTGAATAAAGCCGGTTTTGAACGAGTCTATACCTTGAAAGAGGGTATCTCCGGCTGGAGTGGCGAGAATCTGCCACTGGCGCGCGGCAAGTAATTACGATACAAAATTTGCTATATCAATAAATTGTAAAATTAACTGAGGTGTATCCATGGCGAAAATTGAGATTTATACCAAAGCAACCTGCCCGTTCTGTCACCGTGCCAAGGCACTGCTGAACAGTAAAGGTGCCGCTTTCCATGAAATCGCAATTGATAATGAGCCGGCCAAACGTGAAGAGATGATTGCTCGTAGCGGGCGGACGACGGTGCCTCAGATATTTATTGATGGGCAGCATATCGGTGGCTGTGATGATTTACACGCCCTGGATGCGCGCGGTGGGCTAGACCCGCTGCTTTAACTCGTCAGTGGGCCACAGTCATTAATTGAAAGAGCCCACGGCGGCAGTGCTGTTTAATAAGGACGTCTAACTTTAGGGTATCTATACACATGTCAGAACAAAACAACACCGAAATGGCTTTTCAGATCCAGCGTATCTACACCAAGGATATCTCCTTCGAAGCACCCAATGCTCCGCAGGTTTTCCAGCAGGATTGGCAGCCAGAAGTTAAACTTGATCTTGATACTGCTTCCAGTCAGCTGGCTGAAGATGTGTATGAAGTGGTACTGCGTGTTACCGTAACTGCCTCTTTAGGCGAAGAAACTGCATTCCTGTGTGAAGTTCAGCAAGGCGGCATCTTCTCCATCGCAGGTATCGACGGCACCCAACTGGCCCATTGCTTAGGTGCATACTGCCCGAACATTCTGTTCCCGTATGCTCGCGAATGTATCACCAGCCTGGTTTCTCGCGGTACTTTCCCACAGCTGAATCTGGCACCGGTTAACTTTGATGCCCTGTTCATGAACTATCTGCAACAGCAGGCTGAAGGCGAAGGTGCTGAACAACGTCAGGATGCCTGATGAACACCACCCATGCTTCAATGACTGTCATCGGTGCCGGATCTTACGGCACCGCATTAGCCATCACGCTAGCGCGTAATGGCCATCAAGTTGTGTTATGGGGTCATGACCCTAAGCATATTCAGCTTCTGCAACAAGACCGCTGTAACCAGGCTTTCCTGCCCGATGTCCCTTTCCCTGATACTTTGCTGCTGGAGACGGATCTGGCACGTGCGCTGGCAGCCAGCCGTGATGTGTTGGTCGTCGTGCCGAGCCATGTTTTTGGGGCCGTATTGCATCAGTTGAAACCGCATTTACGCAAAGATGCGCGTATTGTCTGGGCAACCAAAGGGCTTGAGGCCGAAACCGGGCGCTTGCTACAAGATGTCGCGCGGGAAGTGTTGGGTGAGAGCATCCCGCTAGCTGTTGTCTCTGGCCCCACCTTTGCCAAAGAGCTGGCCGCCGGTTTGCCGACCGCGATTGCACTGGCCTCAACCGATGCGAAGTTCAGTGAAGATTTGCAACAGCTGTTGCATTGTGGCAAAAGTTTCCGGGTGTATAGCAATCCCGATTTTATCGGGGTGCAGCTGGGTGGCGCGGTTAAAAACGTGATTGCGATTGGTGCGGGGATGTCCGATGGTATTGGCTTTGGTGCTAATGCCCGTACTGCGCTGATCACCCGTGGTTTGGCTGAAATGACACGCTTGGGTTCTGCATTGGGCGCGGATCCCTCCACCTTTATGGGCATGGCAGGATTAGGTGATTTGGTGCTAACCTGCACCGATAACCAATCCCGTAACCGTCGATTTGGCATCATGCTGGGTCAGGGATTAGGCGTACAAGAAGCACAGGACAAAATTGGTCAAGTGGTTGAAGGTTACCGCAACACCAAGGAAGTTCTGGCATTGGCACAGCGTCATGGTGTGGAGATGCCAATAACCGAACAGATTTATCAGGTGTTGTATTGCCACAAAAATGCCCGTGAAGCGGCATTGACTCTGTTGGGTCGAACCAAAAAAGATGAAAAAAGCGGCATTTAGCCAATGAGGTTATTTGCCTGCAATAAGTTCAGGGCTGAAATAAAATAATAACGATATATCCAACGTCACTGTGGCTGTAGCCTCAGGGAGTCAGGGTATCAGTTGCTTCGGTCGTTCCCCGAAGTGACCTGTTTATGGGCAGGAGTATGCAATGTCGTCAGAAGAGTTAGAGCTGGTCTGGAGTAGCATTAAATCAGAAGCCAGAGCGCTGGCTGAGTGTGAACCGATGCTGGCAAGTTTTTTTCACGCGACATTATTGAAGCATGAAAATTTGGGCAGTGCGCTGAGCTATATTCTGGCGAATAAACTGGCTAATCCGATCATGCCTGCGATTGCCATTCGTGAGGTGGTAGAAGATGCCTATCGCGCGGATGAACAGATGATTGTCTCCGCTGCTCGCGATATTTTGGCTGTACGCTTGCGTGACCCCGCTGTTGATAAATATTCCACGCCGCTGTTGTATCTTAAAGGTTTCCACGCGTTACAGGCATACCGTATCGGGCATTGGCTGTGGGCAAAAGATCGTAAAGCGCTGGCAATTTATCTGCAAAATCAAGTGTCTGTCGCTTTTGGCGTGGATATCCACCCAGCGGCGACCATTGGTTGTGGCATTATGCTAGACCACGCCACCGGCATTGTAATTGGTGAAACCGCCGTCGTTGAGAATGATGTCTCCATCCTGCAATCCGTTACCCTTGGCGGTACTGGTAAAACCAGTGGTGACCGCCATCCGAAGATCCGCGAAGGTGTGATGATTGGTGCTGGCGCGAAAATTCTGGGGAATATTGAAGTCGGGCGTGGTGCCAAAATTGGCGCTGGGTCAGTGGTGTTACAATCCGTCCCCGCACATACCACCGCCGCTGGCGTGCCGGCGCGTATCGTGGGTAAACCAGAAAGCGATAAACCTTCGTTGGATATGGATCAGCATTTCAATGGGGCTGGGCATGGTTTTGAGTACGGCGACGGTATCTAACCCCATTGGTCCTTGAAACTGTCGCTGTGCTAGTTGCCTTGCTGCGACGGCAATGACTTTGGATATCAGACTACTGACAACGTCGCTTGAAGGGGAAATGTTCCGTTGGGGTCGTAGTCGCGTAAGCGACCGAAGCGCCCCTAGGAACAGTAATCCCTTCACACACACGGCTTGATGCTGGGTTTGTTATTAACCTCTGGGATATACACCTTTCTTTCTATTTGGGTTGCTAGCTAACCACAGATACTTTTTGGCAAAAACAGCTACTCTTTCAGTAACGCACCCGGATAACCCAACTGCCGCCAAGCCTCATATACCACCACTGACACGGCATTGGACAGATTCATGCTGCGGCTATCGGCTTGCATCGGAATTCTGATTTTCTGCTGAGCGGGTAATGCATCCAGAACCCTGGGTGGTAAACCTCGGGTTTCAGGGCCAAACAGCAGGTAATCATTAGCCTGATAGCTGACGGCGCTGTGGGCGGGTGTCCCTTTGGTGGTCAAGGCAAATAAGCGGGCGGGTGTTGCCCCGGCAGATTGCGCACCATCGAGTTGTTCACAGTCCAAAAAAGCTTGGTAATCATGGTGATGCTTGATGCTGGCAAACTCATGATAATCAAGGCCCGCTCGGCGTAAGCGTTTGTCATCCCAGGTGAAACCCAAAGGCTTAATCAGATGAAGTTGGCAGCCAGTATTCGCACATAACCGGATGATATTACCGGTATTGGGCGGGATTTCGGGTTCAAATAAAACGATATTAAGCATATGTCCCCCAATAATGAGGGGCGCAGGATATCAGAATCCCCCTCTCAGTGCAGCGGTTGCCGATGCCGGTGTCGTAAACAAAAATTTAAAAGCAAGGAGCGGAGAGTGCGAGCTGCGGCTATTTTATATGCTGGTCGGCACAGTCAATATTCATGGGGGATTTATCATGACATCAGCTAAAGGATCGATCGGCAGCGCGCAGGACCCACGCTGGGCCGCCATTATGACTCGCGATAAAACTGCCGATGGTCAGTTCGTTTATGCGGTGAAAACCACTGGTATCTATTGTCGCCCCTCTTGCCCATCTCGTCAGGCCAAAGCCGAACACATTGAATTCTTTGCCAATAATCATGCGGCCGAGCAAGCGGGCTATCGGCCTTGTAAACGTTGTCAGCCTACTCAGTTACCGCTGGTGTTGCAGAATGCAGAAAAAATCAGTCAAGCGTGCCGCTTAATTGAGCAAGCGGAAGTGCCGCTGAAGCTTGCTGAACTGGCCGCTGAACTAAATCTCAGCGCTTTTCATTTTCATCGGCTGTTTAAGGCCATAACCGGGCTGACCCCCAAGGGGTATGCCAATGCGACGCGAAGTGCGCGTGTCCGCGCTCAATTGGCAGGGGGAGGCTCGGTGACTGACGCTATTTTTGATGCTGGCTATAATGCCAATGGTCGATTTTATGCGCAATCCAATCAGCTCTTGGGGATGACGCCGACCCGTTATCGTCACGGTGGACGTGATGTTACGCTGCGCTTTGCCGTTGGTGAAAGCTCTCTTGGCGCGATTTTGATGGCGAAAAGTGAGCTGGGCATCTGCGCTATTTTGTTAGGTGACTCACCCGCGTCACTGGTGCAGCAGTTGCAGGATAAATTTCCACAGGCGGAGTTAATCGGTGGTGATGCCGAGTTTGAACAGTGGTTCGCTCAGGTGGTGGGGTTGGTTGAGGCTCCCAGGCTCGGCCTTGATTTGCCGCTGGATATTCAGGGTACTGCTTTTCAGCAGCGGGTTTGGCAGGCGCTGAGAGAGATCCCGGTTGGTGAAACCGCCAGTTATGCCGATGTCGCCGCTAAGATTGGTTCACCAAAAGCCGTGCGTGCCGTTGCTGGCGCTTGTGCGGCCAATATATTGGCTGTCGCTATTCCCTGCCACCGGGTCATTCGCCAGGATGGTGCATTATCAGGTTATCGTTGGGGGGTTGAACGCAAGAAACAGTTACTGGAAAAAGAGGGCGCGGCGGTGATAGCCACCTTACTGCTCGATCCAAAATGATCGGGCAGTAAGGTTTATGCTCAAGCCATTGGCGTGGCAGCTCACACCTCTGCCACTTCAAGTGTGAGGGGCATTTAAGCTTTAAGAGGATGCAGCGGCAACCAAAGTACCAGCCGCAGGCCACCTAATGGACTGTCCTCTGCCCGCACCCAACCTCGATGCTGATTGACGGCGGTTTCAACTATCGCCAGCCCCAAACCAGTCCCGCCTGATTCGCGATCTCGCGCTTCATCAGTGCGATAGAACGGGCGGAATATCTGCTCACGGTCATCTTCGCTGACCCCTGGCCCATCATCATCAACAATGATAGTGACACCATGATTATCCGAGCTGAATGCCACCGCAATGTGGTGATGGGAATAACGCAGCGCATTACGTACGATATTCTCTAGCGCACTGTCAAGGGCCGCCGGATTGCCAAATAAGGTCCATGGCCCCGGTGGTGATGTCACCTCCAGCGTTTTACCCATTTGGTCAGCCTCAAATTGGGCATCTTCCAGCACCTCAGACCATAAATCATTCGCTTTAATCGGCTCGCGATGTAGCTCGTTTTTGTGTTGACTGCGAGATAGCACCAGCAGATCATTGATCATGCTATCTAATCGTTGCGCCTCCATTTCGATACGCTCCAGCTCTTTCCCTTCACCATGGCGGCGGCGCATCAGCGCAGTAGCCAGCTGCAAGCGGGTTAGCGGGGTGCGTAACTCATGGGAGATATCAGAAATCAGCCGTTGTTGGGCCACCACCATTCGATCGAGCGCACTGATCATCTGATTGAAACTGGCACCGGTTGCCAGAAACTCTTGCGGCCCGGATTCCAACTCCGGGTGCTGCTTCAGGTTACCTCGCGCGACATCGTCGGCGGCATTTTTCAGCTTACGCGCTGGTTTTGCCAGGCTCCAGGCTAGCCACAGTAGCAACGGCGAACTGATCAGCATGGTGGCAATCAAGAGCAGCAGCGGGCGGTCAAACATCAAATTGATAAAATCAGATTGTGGGCTGCTGGCAGGGCGCAGCAAATAGAGCTGATAGTTATCTTCCCCATCACGAATAGAGAAGGGGCCGACCATCTCGACGCGGCCATATTTTTTCTTTTTCGGCTGATCTGAGTTATCTGACTGGCCGATAAAATTACGCACCATTTGCATTTCGTGGCGCTGGGCACCAATGACTCGGCCCTCGGTGGTCACCAACACCAAGTGCTGGCCCGGTGGCGCCCACTTCTCAATGGCGCGATAAAGCCTGCGCCACCACATGAGATCATTGGCAGGATCGCTGGCCAGCTCAGCTTCAATATGTTGCTCCAGCATCGTTCCCTGGCGCTGTTCGCTGTCGAGCAAGGTGGTCATTTGACGCGAATCAAGCTTTGGCACCATCAGCACTAGCATCAATACCAGTGCTAAGGTAAACCAGAAAATAGCAAAAATTCGCGTCGTTAAACTGTTAATCATGTTTCGGATACCATCAGATACCCGCGGCCGCGTAGGGTTTTAAACCACGGCAGCCCATCTTTGCGATCCGGTAACTTACGGCGCAAGTTTGAAATGTGCATATCAATGGCGCGGTCAAAAGGCGTCAACCGCTTCCCCAGAACTTCCTGGCTAAGATGCTCCCGCGAGACGACCTGACCGAGATGCTGGGCCAGCAGGTAGAGTAAAGTAAATTCAGTGCCGGTTAATTCCAACACTTGGCCTTCAAAACTGGCCTCCTGACGGCCCGGATTCAATTGCAGGCAATCAACTTCGAGTATCGGGGCACCTTGATCAACATTTTGTTGCTGTTCGCTCCAGTTAGAGCGACGCAAAATGGCGCGGATACGTGCAACTAGCTCGCGGTCATTAAAGGGTTTTGCCAGATAATCATCTGCGCCTAGCTCAAGACCAAGCACCCGATCCAATTCACTGCCACGGGCCGTCAGCATAATCACCGGTGTCTGGTGGTGTTGACGCAGCTCTTTCAGTGTTTCGATACCGTTCTTACGTGGCATCATAATATCAAGCAATAACAAATCGATAGAGCTGTCTAGCAGGTTCAACGCCTGTTCGCCATCATAGGCAACCACAACATTAAAGCCCTCCATTTCCAACAACTCTTTCAACAGCGATGTCAATTCACGGTCATCATCAACTAATAGGATTTTATGCATGTTTATTTCTCCTCTTGACGCAAAATACGTTAACAATTGCCGCTATTCCATGACTTTACTTAGCTTTACATGCCCTGACTCCAGTTTTACATCCACTGACGCATGTTTGCAGCTGGGCCGATAGACTGCTTCTCAATGAATCGCATAGCAGTAAATCGCTTAGCAGATAGAAACCAGGAGTTAAATGATGCGTAAAGTAACTACAGTAACAACGTTAATCATGGCGTCAATGTTAGTTCTCGGCTCTCACGCCGCCTTCGCCGCCGATAAGACCGAAGCCGCAGATGGCTGGTGCCACGGTAATGGTGACGGTGCGATGATGAACAAGAAAGATGGCCGTGGTCACCATAACATGTTTGATGGTCTGCAACTGTCTGACCAGCAGCGTCAACAAATGCGTGACTTGATGAGCCAGTCTCGCCAAAGTCAACCTCGCCTTGATGTTGCTGACCATGAAGCAATGCACAAGCTGGTTACTGCCGATAAATTCGACGAAGCTGCGGTAAGAGCGCAAGCCGAGAAGATGTCCAAAGACCAGGTTGAACGCCAGGTCGAAATGGCCAAAGTTCGTAACCAAATGTACAACTTGCTCACTCCAGAGCAAAAAAACACCTTAAATACTAAGCACCAGCAACGCATTGAGAAAATGCAGCAGGCGCCAGCAGCACAACCCTCTTCTGCCCAGAAGTAAGTAGTACCAAGTAATACCCTGTTTTCCTTGCCATAGACACCATCCCTGTCTTTCGCCCTCCATGATGGAGGGCTTTTTTTTTGCGTCACTCCCGCCGCCTGAAGTGCTCGTTTGTTACCTGACTGCAACTCAAATTATTTAGGGTATATACTAATAAGCCCTGAATATTATTCGGAATGAGTTATGGACCCGCAATATGCGCGACTGGTTAAAGCTGCTGCGCTCAGTGCGACGGTGTTGGCCTCAATTTTACTGATTATTAAAATTTTTGCCTGGTGGCATACCGGATCGGTGAGTCTATTGGCCGCGTTAGTTGACTCGCTGGTGGATCTCGCGGCCTCGCTGACAAACCTTTTCGTGGTGCGCTACTCACTGCAACCTGCTGATGAAGAACATACTTTTGGTCATGGTAAAGCTGAATCACTGGCGGCGTTGGCGCAAAGTATGTTCATTTCCGGCTCGGCGTTATTCCTGTTTTTGACTGGTTTCCAGCACTTAGCGTCACCGGAACCCTTGCAAGATCTTGGCGTCGGTATCTGGGTAACGTTAATTGCACTATTCAGTACACTGATATTAGTCACTTTTCAGCGTTGGGTGGTACGAAAAACCCACAGTCAGGCGATTCGCGCTGATATGTTGCACTATCAATCTGACGTCATGATGAATGGTGCTATTCTTATTGCGTTGGCATTAAGTTGGTATGGTTTTCATCGTGCGGATGCTCTGTTTGCCTTGGGTATTGGGGTTTATATTCTCTATAGTGCGCTGCGTATGGGCTATGAAGCGGTGCAATCCTTACTGGATCGTGCCTTGCCTGATAACGAGCGGCAGGAGATTATCAATATTGTGATGTCATGGCCGGGAGTGATTGGCGCTCATGATCTGCGTACCCGTCAGTCGGGGCCGACACGCTTTATTCAGCTGCACCTCGAGATGGAAGATAGGGTGCCGTTGATGGAGGCGCATCTTTTAGCTGAGCAAGTTGAGCGTGCATTGCTACACCGTTTTCCCGGTGCTGATGTCCTTATCCATCAAGATCCCTGTTCCGTGGTGCCGAAAGAGCGTCATGCACATTGGGAACTATAATTACTGAATTAATAATTGCTTAATTAATGATAAGTAAACTGTGGTGACATTATGGTTCGGTTATGAAGAAAATACCGCCAAATGGCATGACTTGAATCAATTCAGCTTGGTCTTTTTGCTATAATATCCGATATTAAGCTCATAAAGCTGATTTTCTGTACTCTTCACCTGTGCAAGACATAAATCAGCAGACAACGAATTTTAAAAAATCGCATCTACAAGTTCAGAGGTAGTCATGGTCAAGAAAATCGGTGTACTAACAAGCGGCGGTGATGCGCCAGGTATGAACGCAGCCATTCGTGGGGTGGTTCGTGCTGCTTTGTCAGCAGGATTGGAAGTTTATGGTATTGAAGATGGCTACCTTGGCTTGCATGAAAATCGCATGAGGAAACTGGATCGCTATAGCGTGTCAGATATGATTAACCGCGGCGGTACTTTCCTCGGTTCTGCGCGTTTCCCTGAATTTCGTGATCCAGCTGTGCGTAAAGTTGCCCTTAAGAATATGGAAGACCGTGGTATTGATGGCCTGGTGGTTATCGGCGGTGACGGTTCTTATGCGGGTGCAGATTTGTTGACCAAAGAGGGTGGTATTCACTGTGTGGGTTTACCGGGCACCATCGATAACGATGTGGCCGGTACTGACTACACCATCGGTTTCTTCACCGCACTGGAAACTGTGGTTGAAGCGATTGACCGTCTGCGTGATACCTCTTCCTCACATCAGCGCATCTCTATCGTTGAAGTGATGGGCCGCTATTGCGGTGATTTGACCTTGGCCGCTGCTATTGCCGGGGGCTGCGAGTTTATCGCTATCCCTGAAGTTGAATTTAAACGTGAAGATTTAGTGGCTGAAATCAAAGCAGGCATCGCGAAAGGTAAGAAGCACGCTATCGTGGCGATTACTGAAAAGTTGGATGATATTGATTCGCTGGCTAAATACATCGAGAAAGAGACTGGCCGTGAAACTCGTGGCACGGTGTTGGGTCATATCCAACGCGGCGGTGCGCCAGTGGCTTATGACCGTATTCTGGCTTCCCGTATGGGGTCTTATGCGGTTGATCTGCTGTTGCAGGATCATGATTTCACCCAAGGCGGCTTCTGCGTCGGTATACAGAACGAGAAAATGGTGCATGAATTAATCTCCGTTTGTATCGCGCCAGAGAACAAGAAAAGTAAATTCAAAGAAGATTGGTACAACACTGCGAAAAAACTGTTCTAAAACAGTTTATTGCATGGTCACAGAGCCTCCGCTTGCGGGGGCTTTTTGCATGTGTGCCGGGCATGCTCAGCAGCTCGGGGGTGAAAGTCCCCTGTCCAGCCTG
>NZ_CAWQAF010000029.1:0-31765 GCF_963892745.1 Yersinia sp. Marseille-Q3913
AACTCAGGCCCAGATAACCGCCTGACAAACCGTCCAACTTTATGGGGTCAGTTCACAAGATAATCCCGGCTTTTTATATGCAGCAATAAATTATTCGGGTGTCACCGATTAAACCGTATCGGCGCGATTAAGGAATGCTTGCGCTAAAAACAGCGCGCTGACATTACGGGCCTCACAGAAATCAGGCTCGTCGAGCAGCGCCATCATGTTGGCAATCGGCCAACGTACTTGTGGCAAGGGTTCCGGCTCATCACCCTCCAAACTTTGCGGATAGAGGTCATGGGCTACCACAATATTCATTTTGCTAGAGAAGTAGGACGGTGCCATCGTCAGCTTAGTGAGATAATCGAAACGCTCAGCACCAAAGCCCACCTCCTCCATTAGCTCGCGATTCGCGGCCTCCAGCACGCCCTCCCCTGGGTCAATCAGCCCCTTAGGGAAGCCCAACTCATACTCTTCAATACCGACTGCATATTCGCGGATCAGCAATAGATCATCGCCGATAATCGGCACAATCATCACGGCTTCGCGATTGGATGGGCGCATACGTTCATAAACACGTTGCACGCCATTGCTGAATGCCAAATCCACCGCTTCGACAGTAAACAAGCGGGAGCGGGCAACCGTTTCTATTTTAAGAATTTTAGGTTTTTGCAGGTGTTTCATGATAGCCCCAAATTTAAAACTCACCGCCGATCGGACTCGCTCAGGGATAATCCAAGCCTTATTATGGTCATTTAATCAGCCATTTGTTGCCCATCGCGATTAACCTGATACTTTGTACTGAAATTTATTAGAACTTGATCACATTGTGCGTTAATGGGAACCTTTATCGCAATGTCAGTTAGATATAATTTATCTGTTTTTAACATGAAGGCGAGTTTAGTCAAGATTCAATCGGTGGGATCTCACCCTATCCCCACTCAATGCATGTTAAAAATTGTATTTGAAAATAGGATTATGCTGATATTACCGATGTTTTAACCTTGCTATCCTTTTCAGTCTACGGGCAGTTTAAGAGCACTGTATTAGTTATTTTGATGGATAATAGCGAATGTCATGCTAATTCACTGAATGACTCTGCTATACGCCTCTGCGCTGTATTTACGCATAATATGCATTCTTTCATAGAGTTGACGTAAGTCAGAGGCGCTCGGATGGGGATGGGATGAGCACAATAGTTTTAATATTGGCCTTACTGTTGACCAGTCTGATCGCAGTAGGCTTGCTGTGGTGGTTTAAATTCCGCCGTAGCCCTCGCGTAGCTGCAACACTGCCATTCGTGAAACCCACTCATCGCCTACTGACGCCGGAAGAGCGGGTCAATATTGAGAATTATCTGCTCGGCCAGCACGAAAATCCTGGCTTCAAAACCCTATCAACCTTTGATCCCAATACCCTGACCAACCGTGATCTGTCGCCAGAAAAACTCGTTCTAACGCCCCAAAGCGAAAAGGTTTATTCGGTTACCCGCGCCATTACCCGCTACGGCGTGGCGAGTGACGAACCCAATAAATGGCGCTATTACCTTGATTCAATTGAAGTTCACCTACCCTCGTCGTGGGAGCAATACATCACCCAGGATAATGACGTAGAACTTATCCAAACCCAGAGCATTCCTTTGGTTATCTCCCTCAATGGTCACACGCTGAAAAATCATCAGCCGGAGATCAGCTATCAGCCTATATCGCCGTCCAGCACGCAAAATGCCTCGATCCGCAAAGCAGATAGCGAACACATTGAGCTGCTGAATATCCGTAAGGAAACAGCAGAAGAGTATGCCCTACATAGCGCGAATGACTTAAAAGAAGCCGTGGCCATTTGTCTGGCGCTGCTCTTGCTGTTTTTCGCTCTGATAGGCCCCGCGGTAACTCTCCCCTGGCTAGTCATTGTCGCCGCGACCTTAACTGGCTCGGCATGTTGGAATATGTTCCGCCCGCTGTCTGAAAAAGATTTGCGTGAAGTCCATTGCTTGAGTGGCACACCAAAGCGCTGGGGGCTGTTTGGTGAATCGAATCAGGGGCAGATGAGCAATATCTCCCTCGGGGTTGTTGACCTGATCTATCCGGCCCATTGGGGGCCATATTTTGCCCATGATCTGGGTAAAAAAACCAATATTGATATCTACCTCAATCGTCAGGTTATTCGCCAGGGGCGCTTTTTATCCCTGCACGATGAGATGAAACATTTCCCATTGCAGCGCTGGGGGAAAAACCTAACCCTGATTGCCGGCTCCCTGCTGGTGATGATCCTGTTGCTGATCTACGTCCCCCTCGGCTTGCCACTGAAATTGAGTGTTGCCTGGTTGCAAGGTGCGCAAAGTCAGCAGGTAACCAGTGTCGAAGCTTTGGAAAAGATGCCACTGCGCATCGGCGATATGCTGAAAGCACAGGGGACAGGGATGTGTTACGTCCCGCCAAATACGCAAAACCCACACAGTTTTGTGTTTACGCCGTTTGACTGTTCCGGCATCTATTGGAATAGCGCCGCCCCTCTGCCACTCCCTGAATCTGATACTATTGAAAAAGCCGCGTCACTGATGGCGACCGTCAATCAGCAATTACATCCACAGGGCGGTGATGCCAACGTCAACCCACAGTTAGCAACCGCGATTGAGAAATCTGGCATGATTTTGCTGAATGATTTTGCGGATATCGTCTTAAAAACGCAGGCATTATGTGGTGCAGATAGTGATTGTATTCGTCTAAAGAATGCTTTGGTGAATTTAGGCAATGCCAAGAATTGGCCGGGGCTGGTCAAACGTGCGCAATCTGGCACCTTAAAAGGCATGAATGTGCTGTTACGCCCCGTCAGTGCCGATACTCTGGAAAATCTGGTTAAAACCGCCACCTCATCCTTTGTTTACCGTGAAACACATTTGGCGACTGAAGCATTAAACAGCCCACCGCCGGGTGGCTTCCTGATCACCAGTGATGAAGGTAAGCAGTTAGTTAATCACCCAGCACCTGCCGTGCCACTGTTTGATTACAGCGCGCTAGAACAGTGGCGGGAGTTGCAACGGCTCTCAGGGCTGCTGCTCAATACCCCGTTTAAGGCCGAAGGCATCATTACCAATATCACTGTCGACGCCAATGGCACCCGCCATATTGCGCTACATAGCGAGCCGGATATTATGACGCTCAGCCGCTATCTGGGCACCAGCCTGCTGCTGCTGGCACTGATTATCTGCTTAGTGGTGAATACCACTTTACTCATTCAGCGAATACTGCAAAACCGCAGCCGCATGGATAATATTCAGCGCTATTATGATAACTGCTTTAATCAAACCCTCACTCCGGCCCCTCTCCTGCGTTAGCTCTTTTCCGTCTATTACGCGTATAATTTATCACCACTATGGTGATCGTGGAGTCGCTATGCCCCCTGAAATTAATTGGCAAGAAATTGATACCGTGCTGCTCGACATGGATGGCACCCTGCTGGATTTGGAGTTCGATAGCCATTTCTGGCTAAAGCAGGTGCCGGAGAGACTCAGCCAACGCCGGGGAATTCCGCTGTCGTCAGCGCACAAAATTATTCACGATGAATATCTGGCGGTGCAGCACACCTTAAATTGGTATTGCTTCGATTACTGGAGTGAACGGCTGGATTTAGACATTTACGCCATGACCACTGAGGCGGGTAGCCGCGTCCGTCTGCGTCAGGATACCGAGCCGTTTTTATCCAGTTTGCGGGAGCGCGGTTTGCGAACTATTTTGCTCACCAACGCCCATCCACACAGCCTCGCGGTAAAAATTGAGCACACCGCACTAGATCAGCACCTTGATTTATTACTTTCCACCCATACATTTGGATATCCGAAAGAAGATCAACGGCTGTGGCAAGCTGTCGCGCAGCATACCGGGTTGGATCCGACCAAAACCCTATTTGTCGATGACAGTGAAGCCATTTTGGATGCCGCGCACACTTTTGGTATTCGCTACTGTTTGGGGATAGAGAACCCAGACTCCAGCTGTGCTGACAAAATTTTTCACCGCCACCCGGCAATCAATGACTACCGTAAACTATTGCCCGCATTACAGTTACGATGTGAATAATATGGCGTGATGAGCAATAGTGACGCAAAGAGTCAATCAGCCCAATGGCAGGAGTATTCATGAAGAATAAGAGAGCCGCTGACGAATCGGTTCGGCTGGATAAATGGCTATGGGCGGCCCGATTTTATAAAACCAGGGCCATCGCCCGTGACATGGTGGATGGCGGTAAAGTCCACTACAACGGTCAGCGCGGGAAACCCAGCAAGCTGGTTGAAGTCAATGCTGAAATTCGTCTGCGTCAGGGCAATGACGAGCGCACGGTACGGGTGTTGGCGTTACAAGGCCAGCGCCGTGGTGCCAGCGAAGCACAGGCCATGTATGAAGAGACCGAGGCCAGTATCGTCAACCGCGAAAAGGTGGCGCAAGCGCGCAAACTAAATGCCCTGACCATGCCACACCCAGATAGGCGACCGGATAAAAAAGAGCGTCGCGACCTAATCAAATTTAAACAAGGCGAGCCTGAGTAAACCCAAACGGCGGCCTAAATGAGAGAACCCTATGTCTAATCATGACCAATTACACCGCTATCTGTTTACTAACCATGCTGTGCGCGGTGAGCTGGTTTCAGTCAATGAAACCTACCAGCAGGTATTAGCCAATCACGATTACCCGCCTGCGGTAAAAAAACTGCTGGGTGAAATGTTGGTCGCGACCAGCTTGCTGACCGCCACCCTGAAATTTGATGGTGATATCACCGTGCAATTGCAGAGCACCGATGGCCCCCTGACGCTGGCAGTCATTAACGGGAATAACCAGCAAGAGATGCGCGGTGTCGCCCGTTTCAAAGGCGAAATCAGCGATGAAAGCACGCTAAAAGAGATGGTCGGCAACGGCTATCTGGTTATCACCATTACGCCAGCAAAAGGTGAGCGCTATCAGGGCGTGGTAGCACTGGAAGGCGAGACCATCGGCGCTTGCCTCGAAAGTTACTTTATGCAATCTGAACAGCTCCCGACCCGCCTGTTTATCCGTACCGGCGAAGTGGAAGGTAAAGCGGCGGCGGCGGGTATGCTGCTGCAAGTTATGCCTGCGCTAGAGCGCAATGAAGATGAGTTTGATCATCTGGCACAACTGACCACCACCATCAAAACCGAGGAGTTATTCACTCTGTCGGCCAATGAGGTGCTGTATCGTTTATACCATCAGGAGGAAGTGACGCTCTATGAGCCACAAAACGTGAGTTTCCGCTGCACCTGCTCGCGCGAGCGTTGTGCGGATGCATTAGTCACGTTATCGGAAGATGACATCAAAGAAATGCTGGAGCAGGACGGCAATATTGATATGCATTGCGAGTATTGCGGCAATCACTACCTTTTTGATGCGGTAGATATCGCCTCAATCAAGAACGGCAATAGTGCGTCTTCTGAGCAAATTCATTAATTATTGTAATATTTAGCTGGGTGCTGACTCGTGCCCAGCGCTTCTGCCGTTTCATACTTGCGACAATCCGTGTTCTATCTCTCATAACCTAGCGAAAAATAGGTCATATGTTGAAATATTTGAACGCTATCGCTGTTAATCAGGGATGAGGATTTACAATCGCTGGTAGAAAATTGACGATCCAGGAGTTATGACATGAGTGTTAAAGGAATTACCCCGCAGGAGCTCGCCGCCTATGGCATCCATAACGTCAGCGAGATTGTTTACAACCCAAGCTATGATTTACTGTTCCAGGAAGAGATCAAACCCACGCTGGAAGGATACGAGCGCGGAACCCTCACCACCACAGGAGCAATAGCGGTCGATACCGGAATTTTTACCGGTCGCTCGCCAAAAGATAAATATATTGTCCGCGATGCTATTACACAAGACACCGTGTGGTGGGCTGATCAGGGCAAAGGTAAAAACGATAACAAGCCGCTGAGCCAAGAGACCTGGAGCCACCTGAAAGGGCTGGTCACCGAGCAACTCTCTGGCAAACGTCTGTTTGTTGTTGATACCTTCTGCGGTGCTAATGCCGACAGTCGCTTGCAAGTTCGCTTTGTCACTGAAGTGGCCTGGCAGGCGCATTTCGTCAAAAACATGTTTATCCGCCCGACAGACGAAGAGCTGGCCAATTTCGAACCTGATTTTATCGTCATGAATGGCGCTAAATGCACTAACCCGAACTGGAAAGAGCAGGGCCTGAATTCCGAGAACTTTGTTGCCTTTAACCTGACGGAACGTATGCAGCTGATTGGCGGCACATGGTACGGCGGTGAAATGAAGAAAGGTATGTTCTCGATGATGAACTACCTGCTGCCACTGAAGGGCATTGCCTCCATGCACTGCTCGGCCAACGTCGGTGAAAAAGGCGATGTCGCTATCTTCTTCGGCCTGTCCGGCACCGGTAAAACCACTCTGTCTACCGACCCGAAACGTAAGTTGATCGGCGATGACGAACACGGCTGGGATGATGACGGCGTCTTTAACTTTGAAGGTGGCTGCTACGCGAAAACCATCAAGTTATCCGAAGAAGCTGAGCCAGATATTTACCACGCCATTAGACGCGATGCTCTGCTGGAAAACGTAGTGGTGCTGCCAGATGGGACTGTTGATTTCAATGACAGCTCCAAAACTGAAAACACTCGTGTTTCTTACCCTATCTACCACATCGAAAACATCGTTAAGCCAGTTTCCAAAGCGGGCCATGCCACCAAGGTCATTTTCCTGACTGCCGATGCCTTTGGCGTATTGCCGCCAGTATCACGTCTGACCGCAAATCAAACCCAGTATCACTTCCTCTCTGGCTTTACCGCTAAGCTGGCCGGTACTGAGCGCGGTGTCACCGAGCCGACCCCAACCTTCTCCGCCTGTTTTGGCGCAGCCTTCTTGTCGCTGCATCCAACGCAATATGCTGAAGTGCTGGTTAAACGTATGCAGGCCGTGGGCGCACAGGCCTATCTGGTCAACACCGGCTGGAATGGGACCGGCAAACGTATCTCCATCAAGGATACTCGCGCCATCATTGATGCCATCCTGAACGGCGAAATCGATAAGGCAGAAACCTTCACCCTGCCAATCTTCGATCTGGCGGTGCCAATGGCATTACCGGGTGTGGATCCCGCGATCCTCGACCCACGTGACACTTATGCGGATGTCGCGCAATGGCAGGAGAAAGCGGAAGATTTGGCGAGACGTTTTACCACCAACTTTGATAAATATACCGATACCCCAGCAGGGGCAGCGTTGGTGAGCGCAGGGCCGAAGATCTGATCTAGGTTGTTTTAGTACAGAGAATAGAGGGGCACATTGTTGCCCCTTTTGTTTTTTTGGATGCGGGCTTTTAGACACTTCACACCGAGCTATCACATCACCATGGGCGGTTTCGGCTTGATATCCAGTGGTAACGGTATATAGGCCCGGATCCGTAATCCGCCCCGTTCACTGGTGCCGATATCCAACGAGCCGGCGTGGGCATCAATAATCCGCTGCACAATCGCCAGCCCTAGCCCAGTCCCGCTGGTGCTACGGGCGCTATCGCCACGGACGAAAGGCTGGAACAGATGCTTTAACTCTTCTGGCTTGATGCCAGGGCCATCATCTTCTACCTGGAACCACGCCCGCTGAAGCTCGGTGCCGCTGCTCACTTTTATCCAGCCATTGCCGTAGCGAGCCGCATTCACCACCATATTTGCCAAGGCGCGTTTGATTGATAGCGGATGGATATCCACCAGCACTTCGCCTGCGCAGAGATCCGTTTCAATGACCCGCTCATAACCACTTTCCGCCGCAATCACTTCACCCAAAACTGAATTAAGATCGCTCGGTTCTGTCGGCATCTCCTGCCCGGTGCGTAGATAATCGATGAATTGCTCAATAATGGCATTGCACTCTTCGATGTCTTTATTGATCGACTCAGAGAGGTAGCCGTCGGCTTCACTCATCATTTCTGTCGCCAAACGAATGCGGGTCAATGGGGTACGCAGATCATGGCTAACCCCGGCCATTAGCAAGGTCCGGTCATCTGCCAACAACTTGACACCAGCGGCCATCTGGTTAAATGCCCGGGTGACCGAGCGCACCTCCGAAGCACCATACTCCCGCAGTGGTGGCGGAATAATCCCCTTCCCGACCTGCAAAGCGGCATGTTCCAGCTCCACCAAGGGTCGATTCTGAATACGGATAAACAGCCAGGCACCGCCAACGGCCAGCAACATAATGGCGAGGGTATAACGGAATAGTGGCGAGAAATCGCCCTGATGGATCTCGGTTAAAGGCACTCTCACCCAGATATCTGGCGATAACCAGGTTTTCAGCCAGACAACCGGCGAGTTTTTGTTAACTTCGACCCGGACATCGGTTGGCCCACCCAATTGCTGGGCCATTTGATCACTGAGAAATTTGTAGTGCTGTGCCCAACGCAGGCCACTCTCCTCCGCCGCGGCATTGGTATAAAGCGAAATCCCCAATTCACGGTAAATCTCACGCCGAAACGCCGGCGGGACTTCAAGTAGCGTGCCATCTTCCAGTTGCAGCCGATCAGTCATCAGCATACGAACTTCGTAGGCCAATACTTTATTGAACTGCTGCAAACTGGGCAAAATAGCGAAATTCAGCACCACCAAATAAGTTGTGACCAGGCTGACAAACAGCAAGGTCACAATCAGTAATAAGGTGCGAGCAAATGAGCTACGGGGAGAAAAGCGCCATCGCCTCATGCCTTACTGCCGTCCGGTACGAATACGTAGCCCAAGCCCCATACAGTTTGGATATAACGCGGGTGTGCCGGATCCTCTTCCACCATACGGCGCAAGCGCGAAATCTGCACGTCGATAGAACGTTCCATCGCGCTGTATTCACGGCCACGGGCCAAGTTCATCAGTTTATCGCGGGATAGCGGTTCGCGAGGGTGACTCACCAAGGCTTTCAGCACCGCAAATTCACCGCTGGTCAATGGCATAGGCTCATCTTCACGAAACATCTCGCGGGTGCCCAAATTCAGTTTGAACTTACCAAATGCAATAATGGCTTCTTCTTGTGATGGTGCGCCCGGTAATTCATTAGCCTGACGTCGTAATACTGCGCGGATACGTGCCAGCAGCTCGCGTGGGTTGAACGGCTTCGGAATATAGTCGTCCGCACCAATCTCCAGCCCAACGATACGGTCAACCTCTTCACCTTTCGCCGTCACCATAATGATTGGCATCGGGTTGCTTTGGCTCCGCAGACGGCGACAGATAGAGAGGCCATCTTCGCCTGGCAGCATTAGATCAAGTACCATTAGGTGGAAAGACTCACGGGTCAGCAAGCGATCCATCTGTTCAGCATTGGCGACACTGCGCACCTGGAAACCTTGCTCTGTTAGGTAACGTTCCAACAGCGCACGCAGGCGCATATCGTCATCAACGACCAGAATCTTGTGATTCTCTTGCATTTTATTACTCCCAAAGGCCGTATTGCCCGAATCTGCACATTGTTAGAAATACTTACTCCATACCCTAAATAATTCAAGTTGCAGGAAGGCGGCAACTGAGCTAATTCCCAGGAACTTACATCAGTAAGTGACCGGGGTGAACGAGGGCAGCCAACGCATATGCAGCTTGAAGTATGACAGGTATAACAGACAGCTATTTATGGTATACATTCTAGTCGAAATTGTTACAAAGCTTATTGTTGTGCCTAATTATCAACACTTTCGTCGAATGGGCGATAGCGAATCTCTAAAATCCAGTAGGTCGCCTCGCCATTGGGTGTCTGGACAGTCACCTCATCGTCCACCTGTTTGCCAATCAGAGCGCGGGCCACCGGTGAATCAATAGAAATCCATTTTTTCGCTGGATCGAACTCGTCCGGCCCGACCAAACGGAAGATGCGCTGCTCTTCGGCTTCATTCTCTACCCGTACCCAAGCGCCAAAAAAGACTTTGCCCTCCTGACGCGGATCCGGATCGACCACTTTCAGCACCTCCAGCCGCTTAGTAAGAAAACGCACCCGACGATCAATCTCCCGCAGCCGCTTCTTACCATAAATATATTCGGCATTTTCCGAGCGGTCACCCATTGCCGCCGCTTCAGATACCGCCTGCGTGACCACCGGACGCTCTTCCCGCCACAGATAATGCAGCTCACGATCCAGCGCCTGCCAGCCTTCACGGGTAATATAGTTGCTTTTAGCCATAAAATTATCCAATCAATATCGGTTGGGTTCTCTACCAGCGCAATATAGCGCAACTTTCTGCCAATAAGTTGATTTCCTCACTATCCAGTGAGTTACCCCCCGCTATCAACCCATACCGCTTCACGATCAGGGGTTCTGCTGATGATTGCCGGCCTTGGTGAATGGGGTTGTGGTGGCCAGCTTAAGTTGACCACTTCACATCGTATGCTGGGAATGTTAGCGATAGTTTTCCTGTTACAAAGTGGAGATGGGCAACAATATTTTCTCTGGCTCACAGGTATTAGCGCAGTACTGGCAATTTTTTGCCGCAATCCGTATAACTGTGCTTGATGATTTTTCCCCTATTCCTCTACCAGAACCGATATTAGACTTATGAATGAACAACTGAGCCGCATCATTGCAAGCGAAATACAGGCCCGACCGGAGCAAGTCAGCTCCGCCATCAGCCTGTTAGATGAAGGTAATACCGTGCCCTTTATTGCGCGGTATCGTAAGGAAGTTACCGGCGGGTTGGATGATACCCAGTTGCGCCAGTTGGAAAGCCGTTTGGGTTATCTGCGTGAACTCGAAGATCGCCGCCAAACCATTCTTAAATCCATTGACGATCAGGGCAAGCTCACCGAACAGCTCGCCACTACCATCAACGGCACCATGAGTAAAACCGAGCTGGAAGATCTTTATCTTCCTTATAAGCCGAAACGCCGCACCCGTGGGCAGATTGCCATTGAGGCGGGTCTGGAACCCTTGGCGGACAGCTTATGGAGCGACCCGCAGCAAGACCCGGAACAGGTGGCACTGGCTTATGTCGATGCCGATAAAGGCGTCGCGGACACCAAAGCCGCACTGGATGGCGCGCGCTATATCCTGATGGAGCGCTTTGCTGAAGACGCCACCTTGCTGGCGAAAGTGCGCCAATATTTGTGGAAAAACGCACATTTGGTGGCGAAAGTGGTGGAGGGTAAGGAGCAGGAAGGTGCTAAATTCCGCGACTACTTTGATCACCATGAGCCGATTTCCCAAGTGCCTTCTCACCGCGCATTGGCAATGTTCCGTGGCCGTAATGAGGGCGTGTTGCAGCTGGCATTGAACCCTGATCCGCAGTTTGACGAACCCCCTCGCGAGAGTCAGGGCGAGCAGATCATCATCAATCATCTGGATCTGCGGTTAAATAGCGCACCCGCCGACACCTGGCGCAAAGCGGTGGTTAACTGGACGTGGCGTATCAAGGTGCTGATGCATCTGGAAACCGAATTGATGAGCACCCTGCGCGAGCGGGCCGAAGACGAAGCCATCAACGTGTTTGCCCGTAACATGCAAGATCTGCTGATGGCCGCACCGGCAGGGATGCGCGCCACCATGGGCCTCGATCCGGGGTTACGTACTGGCGTGAAAGTGGCCGTAGTGGACGCCACCGGCAAGCTGGTCGCCTATGACACCATCTACCCTCACACTGGGCAGGCCGCCAAAGCCGCCGCCGCTGTGGCCGCCCTGTGCATTAAGCATCAGGTTGAACTGGTGGCTATCGGTAACGGCACGGCATCGCGGGAAACCGAGCGCTTCTTTACTGAGCTGCAACAGCAGTATCCGGCGGTCACCGCGCAAAAAGTGATTGTCAGCGAAGCGGGTGCCTCGGTTTACTCCGCCTCTGAATTAGCGGCGCTGGAGTTCCCGGATCTGGACGTCTCCATCCGTGGCGCTGTTTCGATTGCCCGCCGATTACAAGATCCACTGGCTGAACTGGTCAAAATTGATCCGAAATCCATCGGGGTCGGTCAGTATCAGCACGATGTCAGCCAAAGCCAACTGGCGAAAAAGCTGGACGTGGTGGTGGAGGACTGCGTAAACGCCGTGGGGGTGGACTTAAATACCGCGTCGGTGCCATTGCTGACCCGCGTGGCCGGACTGACCCGCATGATGGCGCAAAATATAGTTAACTGGCGTGATGAGAATGGCCGATTCCATAATCGTGAGCAATTACTAAAAGTCAGCCGCCTTGGGCCAAAAGCCTTCGAGCAGTGTGCCGGCTTCCTACGTATCAATCACGGCGATAACCCGCTGGACGCATCCACCGTGCATCCGGAAGCTTACCCAGTGGTCGAGCGCATTTTGGCCGCCACCGAGCAAGCCTTGCAGGATTTAATGGGTAATGCCGCCGCACTGCGCAATCTCAACGCACGTGATTTCACCACCGAGCGTTTTGGTGTCCCGACGGTCACCGATATCCTGCGCGAGCTGGAAAAACCGGGCCGTGACCCGCGCCCGGAATTTAAAACGGCGACCTTTGCCGAAGGCGTGGAAACGATGAATGATCTGACGCCAGGGATGATCCTTGAAGGCTCGGTCACTAACGTGACCAATTTTGGTGCCTTTGTGGATATCGGTGTTCATCAGGATGGTTTGGTGCATATCTCGTCACTGGCAGATAAGTTTGTCGATGATCCGCATAAAGTGGTGAAAGCGGGTGATATCGTCAAAGTGAAAGTGATGGAAGTGGATTTACAGCGTAAACGTATTGCCCTGACCATGCGTCTTGATGAGCAGCCGGGTGAGAGTGGTTCGCGCCGTGGTAATGGTGGTGAGAGTCGCGCCACCACCAATAGTGATAACCGTGGTGCCAGCCGCCCACGCAGTAGCAATGAACCCAATAGTCGTCCACCAGCCAAAGGGCGCGCCGGGAGTAGTTCAAGCGGCAACAGCGCCATGAGCGATGCACTGGCGGCGGCGTTAAAAAAACGCTGATTCGCCTACTCAGGGCCACATTGGTGGCCCTTTCTCTCAATTCATATTATTTTCTTCTATAACGCCTTGGACTTATCTTTTAAATTAATTAGCAGGCCATTCTTTCTTCTTGCATGTTACCTGTTTTAATCACCAATCAATCGAACTTATTTAACAACCCATTTAACATGACACTTAATTCCATCCGGTATTACCCTCAATTTATAAATAATTACCATGGCATTCTGTAGGTTAATTAAAATGAAAATATTATTCGGTTAAAAATAGAGTGGGCTAATTATGTTACGCAGCGGTAGCGCCAGTGCGGGAGAGAACATTTAGTTAACTGATTTAACTCATCATTCGCATTTGCGATCACGTCAGTTTGATGGTAAAACAAGCACAAATAGAAATCAGACTAATTAATTCTAAAAATAGAATCGTAACGAATATTTACTTTTGAGTATTTGCTGTTAGTTGAATATGAAAACGATTATTACTATCATTATTCTATCAATTAGTTTTTAGATCACCATTACTCTGAACTCTGGTAAGCCAATAACGATATATCAAGAGGCTCCTATGCATCTTATCCCGCAGCGCTCCTACAAAATAGTCGGCTTCTCGCCTGAAATCAGCCCGGCTTACCGGCAGAAATTGTTATCACTGGGTATGTTACCCGGTTCCTCATTTAATGTTGTTCGCCTCGCGCCCTTAGGTGACCCCATCCAAATAGAAACCCGTCGGGTCAGTCTGGTGGTTCGCAAAAAAGATTTAGACCTGCTAACACTGGATCTACAACCCTAGATCTCAGGTCATCTGCTTATTTTTTCTGCCTTGCGGCGTGTGAAAATACCTTGATGCAGCTTAATTTTAATTTACTGATACACGTTGGATCATGAAAGCACTCACAATCGGCCTGATCGGCAATCCAAATGCAGGTAAAACCACGCTTTTCAACCAGTTAACCGGAGCCCGTCAACGGGTAGGTAACTGGGCGGGGGTCACTGTCGAGCGCAAAGAGGGCCACTTCACCACCGCGCAGCATCAGGTGACCTTAGTTGACCTGCCGGGGACTTACTCCCTGACGACCATCTCAGAACAAACCTCGCTGGATGAGCAAATTGCCTGCCACTATATTCTCAGTGGCGAAGCTGACCTGCTGATTAACGTGATTGACGCGGCGAATCTGGAGCGCAATCTCTATCTCACACTGCAATTGGTCGAGTTGGGTATCCCCTGCATTGTGGCACTCAATATGCTGGATATTGCCAAAAGCCAGAATATCGAGATTGATATCAATGCGTTATCGCAGCAATTAGGCTGCCCGGTCATTCCACTGGTATCCACCCGTGGGCATGGCATCAATGAATTAAAAAGTAGTATTGATGAGTTTCAGCCCGCCACCTTCAAGGCACTGGTTAACTATCCAGCCGTGCTACTCAATGAGGTGGATAAGCTGGTACAGGCCATGCCTGAATCCTGGCCTGAGCAGCAGCGCCGCTGGCTCGCGCTGCAAATATTGGAAGGTGATATCTACAGTTTAGCCCGCGCGAATATTGCCCCCGCGATGGTTGAGCAGGCGCGTAATAATCTGCGAGAGCAGCAGCACGAAGATCCGGAACTGGTGATTGCCGATGCCCGCTATCAAAGCATTGCCCGCATCTGCGATATGGTCGGCAACTCGCAACAGGCGGAACCCAATCGCCTGACGCAAGCACTGGATAAGGTGATCCTTAACCGCTGGTTAGGTGTCCCGATATTCCTGTTTGTGATGTATCTAATGTTCGTATTGGCCATCAATATCGGTGGGGCATTGCAACCAATATTTGATATCGGCTCTGCGGCTATCTTTATTCAGGGGCTGCAATGGGTCGGTTATACTCTGCATTTCCCGCAGTGGCTCACTATCTTCCTCGCCCAAGGCGTGGGGGGTGGGATTAATACCGTGCTGCCGTTAGTACCGCAAATTGGCATGATGTACCTGTTCCTCTCCTTTTTGGAAGACTCTGGGTATATGGCCCGCGCCGCCTTTGTGATGGACCGTTTAATGCAAGCGCTGGGGTTACCGGGTAAATCTTTCGTGCCGCTGATTGTCGGCTTCGGCTGCAACGTGCCCTCCATCATGGGCGCACGCACACTGGATGCACAACGTGAGCGCCTGATTACCATCATGATGGCACCTTTTATGTCCTGTGGGGCGCGGCTGGCGATTTTTGCCGTCTTCGCTGCCGCCTTCTTCGGGCAGGATGGGGCCAGCATTGTATTCTCTCTCTACCTGTTGGGTATCGCGGTCGCCATTCTCACCGGGCTGGTGCTGAAATACACCATTATGCGCGGTGAAGCTTCCCCCTTTGTCATGGAGCTGCCGGTTTACCATGTCCCTCATCTGAAAAGCTTGTTATTGCAAACCTGGCAGCGGCTGAAAGGTTTTGTCCTGCGGGCGGGGAAAGTCATTGTTATCGCCAGTATCTTCATTGGCGGCCTGAATAGCTTCTCCTTCAGCGGCAAAGCGGTGGATAGCATCAATGACTCGGCGCTGGCCTCGGTCAGTAAAGTGCTAACGCCCCTGCTCACGCCAATGGGGGTGCATAGTGATAACTGGCAAGCCACCGTCGGGCTAGTGACAGGTGCGATGGCGAAAGAGGTGGTGGTGGGGACACTCAATACCCTCTACACCGCTGAGCAGATCAAGAATCAGCCTTTTGACGCAGAGAACTTCAACCTGCTGGCTGAACTGGGTGGTGCAGCACAAACCACCTGGCAGGGGTTAAAAGATACCTTTAGTCTCAGTGTGTTATCTAACCCGATTGAAGCCAGCAAAGGTGATGGTGAAATGGCAGCCGGTTCAATGGGCATGATGAGCAGCAAATTCGGCTCCAGTATTGCCGCCTATAGCTACCTGATTTTTGTGCTGCTGTATGTGCCTTGTGTCTCGGTGATGGGGGCGATTGCGCGCGAGACCAGCCGTGGCTGGATGACCTTCTCGATTCTGTGGGGGCTGAATGTGGCTTACTCACTGGCAACCCTGTTCTATCAGGCCGCCACCTTCCGCGAACATCCACAGCAGAGCCTAACTATCATTACATTAGTGATTGTGGTTAATGCGCTGATTCTATTTGGCTTACGCCGCGCGCGCAGTCGGGTCACCATGAGATTACAAAACAGCACTCCGGCCAATTGTTGCCAAAGCTCAGGCAATGATTGCCATTAACCGATGATCACCATTAACGGCTGTTTGGCCTAAAAGAGGAGGTGCTATGGCAAGCTTACTGCAACTACGCGATGCAATCGCCCTCAATGGCAGCGCGGACGCCCATCAGCTCAGCCAACAATTGGCAGCGCCGTTACCGCTGGTTGAGGCGATGCTGGAGAGATTGACGGCGATGGGCAAAATTGAACGTATTGAGCAAGATAATAGCGGGTGTCTGACTGGCAGTTGCAAAAGTTGCCCTGAGGGGCAGAATCAATGTCATACCGTGATTTATCAGTTAAAATATCAGCATTAATCTTGGTAAAGGATGCCCGAACGGGCACCCTTTATATTCGCTATTTATAGACGTCAGCTGTGGCATCAAACTTCTTCTTCTCACGCTCGGCGGTGATCACATAATACTTCCCACCCTTCTCATCGGCTAATTTTGATAACTCTTCTTTCACGTCCATCGGCGATGTTGCCTCGCCAGAACTTGAGATGGTGCCGATTTTTTCGTAATTCTTCGCTTCATCTTTAGTGATCTCTTTGGCTGCCATCGCGCCAAAAGAGATCCCCGACACCACCAGAGCTACAGCCAAATTTTTCAATAAATTCATATCAAATACCTCGCAAATGAGTGGGTAACACCTGTAAAGCAGTCTTAATTATTAAGCAAATTTGATATTTAGCCATTTAATGGCAAATTAAATTCCATTCATCTGCATTTACAGCATACGCGAGGCTAAAACCCTGTGGTGAACCAAGGTGGTATGCGCCGTTTTAGCGCCTATGTTGTTGTACGAAATCCAAAATTAAATTTGAAAAATCATCAGGATGAGAGACAAATGGTGCATGTGCGGCCCCTTTCATCACCACAGATTGCGTGTGCGGCCATGCGTTATCTAACAACGACGCCACTTTGCGCGGCACCAACCCATCCAGGTAACCATAAATACGCAAAAATGGCCGATCGTACGCAGCCAGCGCCTCCCGCAAATCAGTGGTGCGCAAAATTTCCAACCCGCCAGTCAGCACCTCCACCTCTGGCATCTGGTGTTGCAGCACCACCGCTTTCAATAAGCGGGCATCCTGCCGCGCACTTTCAGTTCCCAACGTTTGCAATGCCAAAAAACGCTCAACCGTGCGCTGGAAATCCGCACTGAGCTGCTGCTCGAAGCCAGCCAACACTTCTGGCCTGATACCCGGCCATTCGTCATCAGCGGTAAAGCAGGGTGAGGAAGAGACAGTGATCAGCCCATCAACGCGCTCTGGATGGCTCAAAGCTATCTGGCTGGCAACCAACCCGCCCATCGACCAACCCAGCCACAAGGCCTGTTGTGGCGCTTGCTGCACAACAATGGCGGCCATCTCAGCTAATGACATCGCCCCAAAATCTTTGCTGCGGCCATAACCGGGAAGGTCCACTAAGTGCAGTCGAAAATGCGGGGAGAGTCGATCAATTATGCAATGCCACACCCCCGCGTTCAGCCCCCATCCGTGCAACAGCACAAGATCGCGATCGCCTTCACCGCAGATGTTCCAATAGAGTTGTTTCATACGCTAATATCCTGTCCTCTTAATCCTGTCAGGTATCTTGCCTGATTCAATGACTTAACGAAAATAGAGCAATGCCCCGGTCGAAGACTATCCCCAAAGTCATTGATGTTGCAGGTAGGCAGCAAGTGAATGCATCCCGATGAGCTTACATCAGTAAGTGATTCAGGTAAGTGAGTGTAGCTAACACCCCTGCGGCTTCAAGGCCGAACACTATCCCCAAGGTCATTGATGTTGCAGGTAGGCAGCAAGTGAACGCATCCCGATGAGCTTACATCAGTAAGTGATTCGGGTAAGTGAGTGTAGCTAACACCCCTGCAGCTTCAAGGACGAAGGGGATAAGGAGATGGATATGCTAACAATCATTAGCCAATGCTGGCTATGCCAACAACGGCTATACCATCCATGGCACGGCATCTGCTGCTACTGCCGTCGCCATCTGCCCAAGTTACCGCCGTGTTGTCCACGTTGTGGTTTGCCCTGCACCAGTCCTGATATCCCCTGTGGCCGCTGCCTGCGCGCACCACCAGAGTGGGGGAGCCTCACTTTTGTCAGTGATTATGCTCCACCATTGAATGGGCTGATAAAAAAACTCAAATTTAATGGCACCACACAACTGGCCCCAGCATTAGCGCGCTTATTATTTCTACGCTGGCTCGATCACTGGCGTCAGGGCAAGGTTATCAAACCAGAAAGAGTTATCAGTGTACCGCTACACCGCTGGCGTCACTGGCGGCGTGGCTATAACCAAACGGAGCTGTTAGCCCAGCCATTGGCTCGTTGGCTTAACTGCCACTACAGCAATATGACCTTGCAGCGCATTCGTGCGACGCCACCCCAGCAGCAACTCAACGCCACAGCGCGGCGTGAAAATCTACGGGGAATATTTCGCTGTATGGAGCCTATTCGTGGTCAACATATTGCCCTGCTGGATGATGTTATGACGACAGGCAGTACGCTGAATGAGATTGCCAAGCTATTATGGGCTGAGGGGATTGCCTCATTGCAGGTTTGGTGTATTTGCCGAACCTTGTAGTCACCCTAACAATGGGCGTATTATAGCCGACAAGAGTAGTCAACTATTGAGCAGATGCCATGATCACAATAACAGACGCAGCACAATCTCATTTTGCCAAACTGTTGGCAAATCAAGAAGAAGGCACCCAAATCCGTGTATTTGTTATCAATCCCGGTTCACCAACCGCTGAGTGCGGTGTCTCCTACTGCCCACCGGATGCGGTTGAAGCAACAGATACTGAACTGAAATTCGAGCAGATATCAGCCTATGTTGATGAACTGAGCAAGCCCTATCTGGAAGATGCGGAAATCGACTTCGTCACCGACCAGCTAGGTTCGCAGCTCACACTGAAAGCCCCGAATGCCAAAATGCGCAAAGTGGATGACACTGCACCATTGATGGAACGGGTCGAATATGTGCTGCAATCGCAGATTAACCCGCAACTGGCCGGTCACGGTGGTCGTGTCACCTTGATGGAAATCACGCCAGATGCATTGGCTATCCTGCAATTTGGCGGCGGCTGTAACGGATGTTCTATGGTCGATGTCACCCTGAAAGAGGGGATCGAGAAAGAACTGTTGCAGAAATTCCCAGAATTGAAGGGCGTGAGGGATTTGACCGAGCATCAGCGCGGCGAGCACTCTTACTACTAATTATCCTGCGTCCTTGGCGCTACAGCGGTGTTAGCTTCGCTCTCTCACCCGAATCACTGACTCAAGTCAGCTCATCGGGATTTGTTCGCTTACTGCCTTGCTGTAACACCAATGACTTTGGCTAATATTAGACGGTTAACAGACCTTATCCTGCATCCTTGGCGCTACAGCGGTGTTAGCTTCGCTCGAGCGCATGTGCTTGAAGCATGTGACGAGTTTATCTTTTGACGTTGAGCGCAATCAGGGATATTGCCGACAAAGACGATGGCCCGAGTGAGCCGCCACGGACGCTCGCGAAAAGCGCGCTTGGGCAGGGATGCCCATCGCGTTGGCTTGATGAGGCTAGCGGCTGCTGGAGGGAATGGCGCAGCCACAATATTTCGCGCAAGGCGCGGGATTGTTAAGGGTGTGCGCCCACACACCCTTAGCCGGTTGAGGCATCAAGAGTTGGGGGAGCGGCAATCTCATGTCAACCGAACTCATCACCTAATGACCCTTGTACGACCTAAAAGGTCACCCCGCAGAAACACTCTTACGGCGCTTATCCAAATCCTTCAATAGGCGATTCACCTGGCTGTCAGCAAACATCTCTTCCAGCGTGACCGTCAACTTGCGCCGCCAGTTTGGATACTCATCGCTCGTGCCGGGAATGTTGACCGGTGTCGCCATATCCAGCCAATCTTCTGGCTGCAAGCCCAATAACGCGCTGGCGCTGTCAGCAACATAGCGCTGCAATCCACGATTGAGTACCGGGCTCATCGCCAGTAACGAAGCTTTGTGACCCACCTTCTTAGGTACGCAATCATAATGATGCAGCCCTTCCAACAACCCTTGCTTGGCGCGTTCTCTATCGAGATAGAGCTGCTTCAATATCTGTTGGTCCGGATATAACCCCAGCTTATTGCCCAGTGTCAGATCATCTGCTTGCCAATAGCCTCGCAGTGTCGGCAGGTCATGAGTGGTAATAGTCGCCATCGCCTGAACCGGATAAGACTGCGGTGCACGGAAAATATTCTCACTGTCATGCTCGAAATAGAGCACCTTATAAGAGTACACGCCGCTATCACGCAACTTACCAATAATCTCGACCGGTACAGTGCCTAAATCTTCGCCAATCACCATACAGTGATGACGCTGACTCTCCAGCGCCAATATCGCCAGCAGATCATCGACCGGGTATTTAACATATGCCCCCTGATCTGCCGTCTGACCGTAAGGGATCCACCACAAACGCAATAACGCCATCACATGGTCAATACGCAGTGCACCGCAACTGGTCATATTGGCGCGCAGCAAATCAATAAACGGCTGATAGGCGCGAGCCACCATCACGTGCGGGTCCATCGGCGGCAAGCCCCAATTCTGACCGAGCGGCCCTAAAATATCAGGCGGCGCGCCCACCGAGGCTTTCAGGCAATATAGCTCGCGATCACACCAAGTTTCAGCCCCACCTTCAGCTACACCCACCGCTAAATCACGGTACAGACCCAACGGCATTTTACGCGCCTGGCTGTCACGGAAGCAGTCATCAAACTGGCTGGCGGCCAGCCACTGTAACCACAGATAGAAGTTCACATCATCCGCGTGCTTACGGCAAAAATCAGCCACCGCACTGCTATTTCCATCACGATATTCGGCAGGCCACACCGGCCAGCCCCACATCATGGGGTCATTTTCACTCAAATGGGCATGTAGGGCATCAAAGGTAGCTTGTTGATGTAGGCTACTGCCGCCCTGCTCAACAAACTGATGGTATGCCTGCACCCGCGTATCTTTTGCTTTCCGCGCTGTAAACAGCGGGAACGCCAAACGCAAAGCGGTCAGTTTAAGCTGCATGGCCTGCGGGTAATCAACCCATTCACTGGCGCGAATGTCAGCCAAAATGCGTTGGGTTTCGGGCCGATGCCACCAGATTTGTGCCGCTTCGCTGTGCTTAAATTCATCCACGCTGTTGACGTCGATATAAATCACATTCAGCCAGCGTCTGGATGAGGGGCTATAAGGGCTGGCACTTTGTGGGTTAGCCGGATAGAGCGCATGAATCGGATTTAAGCCAATAAAAGCGCCGCCCCGCTCCCCGACCTGCCCCAGCATCTGGGCTAAATCGCCAAAGTCGCCGATACCCCAATTGCGCTCAGAGCGCAGGGTATAGAGCTGCACACAAGCTCCCCACAGCTTTTTCCCGGCCAGTAACGCATCCGGCTCATAGCAGCGCTTCGGCGCGACGATAACCGAGCACTGCCACTGCTGCAAACCTTGCTCCAGAATCAACCGGTGATAACCCTGTGGTAGGGCCGTGGGCAGGGTCAATGTTTTGTTCGCACTGATACGCCCTTGATGTAAATCACCTTTTTCTGTCTGCAACTGCCAATGATAATCGCCTGACCCCGCCATTGGCAGCTGCATCGGGCTACCAAAAATAAATACTTTTACCACCGGTAATGGTGCTTTCTCTGTCTGGGTAACATGGGACGCATTCATACGCCCCATGGCCGCCAACAACTGCTGCTTGGTTTCCGGCAAAGTGGCCTGCGGCTTACCATGAGCATTAATATAGCTGGCGGCGATCCCTGCCAGTGTCGCTGCTTGATCGAGCGATTTACGATCCATGCAGTCTTCTCCTTAACGTTTGGCTTGCCAGATCCGCGATTGATAATCGCGAATTGAACGGTCAGAACTGAACATCCCTACCCGGGCGGTGTTAAGAATGGTACGGCGGGTCCATTCATCTTTATCGCGGTACAGGGCATCAATTTGCTGCTGCGCCTGACAATATGAGGCAAAGTCAGCCAGCACCAGATAAGGGTCACTCCCTTCCAGCAAACTGTGCAGCATCATGTCAAAGGCGTGTTTATCACCCTGACTGAATGCCCCACTGGCCAGTTCATCCAGAATACTTTTCAGGTGCGCATCTGTTTTCAGGTATTTTTGTGGCTGATAGCCTTTGGCCAGAATGGCTTTTACCTGCTCCACGGTGTTGCCGAAAATAAAGATATTGTCGTCGCCCACCTGTTCGGCAATTTCGACGTTAGCACCATCGAGCGTGCCTACCGTCAAGGCACCATTCAGCGCCAATTTCATGTTGCCGGTGCCGGAAGCTTCCTTACCCGCAGTTGAAATCTGCTCAGAGACATCCGCCGCTGGGATCATCAATTCCGCGACTGAGACACGATAATCGGGGATAAACACCACTTTTAGGCGATCTTTGACGATCGGATCGTTATTGATCTTATCGGCGACCTGATTTATCGCATAGATAATATTTTTGGCCAAATAGTAACCGGGCGCTGCTTTGGCCCCAAACAGAAACACGCGCGGTGCAATATCCAGATTCGGGTTATCGCGGATCTGGCGATACAAAGAAAGAATATGCAGCAGATTCAAATGCTGGCGCTTATATTCATGCAGCCGCTTAATCTGTACATCAAAGATGGCGTCCGGGTTGATAGTCAGCCCCATAACGCGCTTAACATATTCAGCTAGCTTAACTTTGTTGTCATATTTGATCTGCTGATAGCTTTTGCAGAAAGCTTTATCGTCTACATAAGACTCAAGGCCGGCTAATGCATCCAGATTATTCGCCCACTCCACTTTCAGCGTTTCATCAATCAGGCCAGACAGCGCCGGATTACATTGCTTCAACCAACGGCGTGGCGTAATACCATTAGTCACATTGTGGAATTTATTTGGCCATAATTCATAGTATTCAGGGAACAAATCTTTGATAACCAGATCCGAGTGCAATTGCGCGACACCATTGACGGCGAAGCCACTGACGACACACAGATTGGCCATGCGCACCTGCTTATTATGATGCACTGCCAGTTTGGCCCAAATCTCGTCATTGCCCGGCCACTGCTTATCGACCAGCTTTTTAAACTGCGCATTGATCTGCTTGATAATGACAAAATGGCGCGGCAGCAAGCTGCGAACCAACTTTTCATCCCAGCACTCAAGGGCTTCTGGCATCAAGGTGTGGTTGGTGTAGGCGAAGGTTCTGCTGGTAATCGCCCAGGCAGCATCCCAGCTTAGCTGATGCTCATCGAGCAGTACGCGCAGCATTTCAGGAATAGCGATCGTCGGGTGAGTATCATTGAGCTGAATGACTTCATAATCCGGCAACTCAGCCAATTTACGGCCTGCCAGATGGTGCTTACGCAGGATATCGGCCACCGAACAGGCGCACTGGAAGTATTGTTGCATCAGTCGCAAGCGCTTACCGGCCAGGTGGTTATCGTTGGGATACAGCACCTTGGTCAATTTTTCAGCTTCAACGCCATTTTGTTCTGCCAGCAAGAATTTGCCATCATTAAATTTTGTTAAATCAAATGGATGCTGATGAGTCGCCTGCCATAAGCGCAGTGGCTGGGTGATGCCATTACGATAGCCCAACACCGGTAAATCCCAGGCCTCGCCGCGCAAAGTAAACGCCGGGCGCCATAACTGACGGCCATCCGCTTGTTTTTCCAACTTGCCGCCAAAACCGACATCCACCGCCAGTGCGGCATTGTGGCGGAACCACGGATAGCTCTCACGCTGCCAATTATCTGGCGCTTCCTGCTGCTTACATTCACTAAACGACTGACGGAACAGGCCATACTGATAATTCAGGCCATAGCCGGTGGCAGGTTGTTCAACCGTCGCCATCGAATCAAGGAAACAGGCCGCTAAACGCCCCAGCCCACCATTGCCCAGTGCCGGGTCGGTTTCCTGCTCCAACAGATCACTCAAGTTAATCTGCTGTTCAGCCAGCACGGCTTCCACCTGGTCATACCAACCCAAGTTAATCAGGTTATTTGCCGTCAAACGACCAATTAAAAACTCCATCGAAATGTAGTTAACATGGCGCTGTACTTTTTTGGTTTTCGCTGGCGCAGGCTGGGCAGATAACTGTTCGGCTAATGCTGCACTGACCGCTTCCCACCATTGGTGTTGGGTCATTTGCTGAGCGGAGGTTAAGCCAAAGCGCTGCCACTGGCGGGTCAGTGCGGCCAGGAAATCATCCTTTTTAAGCATAGGCTGTGACATAGGGAGGTCTCTATCCTGTGGATTGGGTAATTTTACCCTTATCCTGCCAAGTAGAAGCGGCAAGGGCATCATCCTGCCGGAGGATTAGCTGGGGATGAGTCGCAGGGCGTAGCTAAAATTGTGATCCGGTGCAACTTACAGCCATAGGAAACATTAACTCTATTGCAATAAGATGGCTGTTATCAGACCTTAGCAGTGCTGATTAATTACGAGGCTAAAAATAATTACTCTTATGAATGCCTGTAACAACTCATTACAAATGGACATATCAATCGCCAGGACATCTTCTCACCGGATCTCTTTAAAACCGGATACAGTATGCTGATCCCATCAAAATTGAGCCGCCCGGTACGGCTACAAAATACCGTGATACGTGACCGCCTCTTGGTTAAGTTATCAGGTGTGGCGAACTATCGTCTGACCTTAATCAATTGCCCGGCGGGGTACGGTAAAACCACGCTAATTGCTCAATGGGCTGCCGACCAATCCTGTCTCGGTTGGTACTCTCTGGATGAAAGTGACAATCAGCCAGAACGCTTCGCCACCTATCTTGTCGCCGCAGTGCAGCTAGCGACTGGCGGCCATTGCAGTAAAAGTGAAGCCCTCAGCCAGAAGCATCAATATGCCAGCCTCTCCGCGCTATTTGCTCAATTATTCATCGAGTTGTCCGATTGGGACGGCCCGCTTTACCTGGTCATCGATGACTATCATCTGATTACCAATGACGCCATTCATGAGACCATGCGCTTCTTCTTGCGCCATCAGCCAGAAAATCTGACACTGATTTTACTCTCCCGCACCTTACCGCCACTGGGTATTGCTAACCTGCGGGTGCGCGATCAATTGCTGGAGTTGGGGATGCAGCAGCTGGCGTTTAATCATCAGGAAGCACAGCAATTTTTCGATTGCCGCCTGCCAACGCCACTGGAGCAGGGTGATAGCAGCCGCCTGTGTGATGAAGTTGAAGGTTGGGCCACAGCGCTGCAACTGATTGCGCTGTCTTCACGTCAGCCCAACTCCTCGGCGCAAAAATCGGCCAGGCGCCTCGCGGGGCTGAATGCCAGCCATCTGTCAGACTATCTGGTCGATGAAGTGCTGGATCAGGTTGATAGCAATGCCCGCGCTTTCCTGCTGCGTTGCTCGGTATTACGTTCCATGAATGATGCCCTGATTGTGCGCCTGACCGGAGAAGACAATGGCCAACAGCGGCTGGAAGAGCTAGAGCGTCAGGGATTATTCATTCATCGTATGGATGACAGCGGCGAATGGTTCTGCTTCCACCCCCTATTTGCCACCTTCCTGCGTCAGCGCTGCCAGTGGGAATTGGCGCTAGAGCTGCCGGAGCTACATCACGCGGCAGCGGAGGGTTGGATGGCGCTGGGCTACCCCGCGGAGGCGATCCACCACGCGCTGGCTGCCGGTGATGTCGGCATGTTGCGCGATATTTTGCTGCAACACGCCTGGACCTTATTTAACCACAGTGAGCTGGCGCTACTGGAGCAGTGTCTGGTCGCCCTGCCTTACTCGCTATTGGTACAGAATCCAGAGCTGGCGCTACTGCAAGCCTGGCTGGCGCAGAGCCAGCACCGCTACGGCGAGGTCAATACTCTGCTTGAGCGCGCGGAAGCGGCAATGCAGGAGCGTAAAATTCCGATCGATGAAATTTTACGTGCTGAATTTGATGCGCTACGTGCTCAGGTGGCAATCAATGCCGGTAAACCGGACGAAGCCGAAAAACTGGCTACCGAGGCCCTGAAGTACCTGCCGATGGCGAATTTTTACAGCCGGATCGTGGCCACCTCCGTCACCGGAGAGGTGCATCACTGCAAGGGGGAGCTGAGCCGTGCGCTGCCGATGATGCAGCAAACCGAGCAGATGGCGCGCCGCCATGAGGCTTATCACTACGCTCTATGGGCGCTGCTGCAACAGAGCGAAATTCTGATTGCTCAGGGCTTCCTACAGGCGGCCTATGAGACTCAGGATAAAGCCTTTGAGCTGATTCATGAGCAACACCTTGAACAGCTACCGATGCATGAATTCTTGCTGCGCATTCGCTCTCAGGTGTTGTGGTCATGGTCACGGCTGGATGAGGCAGAAGAAGCTGCGCGTAAGGGCATCGAAATCCTGGTGAACTACCAGCCGCAACAGCAGTTGCAGTGTTTGGCGATGCTGGCGAAGTGTTCACTGGCCCGTGGGGATCTGGATAACGCCAATATGTATATCCAGCGCTGCGAGGCGCTGCAACATGGCAGCCAGTATCATCTCGACTGGGTAACCAATGCCGATAAACCACGAGTGATCCACTGGCAGATGACCGGCGATAAAGTCGCAGCAGCGAATTGGTTGCGTCAGGCAGAAAAACCGGGCATGGCCGATAACCACTTTTTACAGGGTCAATGGCGCAATATTGCCCGGATTCAGATTATGTTGGGGCGTTTTAATGAAGCCGAAGTGGTGTTGGACGAACTAAATGAGAATGCTCGCCGCCTGCGCTTAACCAGCGATCTCAACCGTAACTTATTGTTAAGCAATACACTTTACTGGCAAACCGAACGTAAAGGCGAGGCACAAAAAGCGCTGATTGAATCACTGTCACTGGCCAATCGCACCGGCTTTATCAGCCATTTTGTGATTGAAGGTGAGGCCATGGCACAACAGCTGCGCCAGCTGATTCAACTGAATGCGCTACCTGAATTGGAACAGTTCCGCGCCCAACGAATTCTGAAAGACCTTAACCAGCACCATCGGCATAAATTTGCTCATTTTGATGAGATCTTCGTCGATAAGTTACTCACTCACCCGCAAGTACCGGAATTGATTCGCACCAGCCCGCTGACCCAACGTGAATGGCAGGTGTTGGGGCTGATCTATTCTGGCTACAGTAACGAGCAAATAGCCAGCGAGTTGGAGGTGGCGGCAACCACCATTAAAACCCATATCCGTAATTTGTATCAAAAGCTGGGTGTCGCTCACCGACAGGAAGCAGTACAGCAAGCGCAGCGGTTATTACAGATGATGGGGTATATTTAAGCCGCAGGGCGAATATGCCCTGCTTTTTCATTATGTCGATGTAGCTATGTTTATTTTACGGTTGTTTTCATCCTGTAATCGCTTATTAGCCTGTAAAAGCCATGTGGTTTTCTTACCCTCATCGATAGACTTGTTCTGTTCGATTCGATTGAGAATGGAATTAAACACCATTAACATATCCTTGCTTTCACAAATTCGTTCTGCATCAAAACATTTCACATAATCATCTAAGAATACTGATTTTACTTCATATATTTGTTTTAAAAAACGCTTAGCGTTAGCTTCAAATACTTCCGGATTATCACGTGACAAGTTAAGCAAGGCTTTAATTTCTTCGACCAATGTTTTATTAGCATATAAATAATCATTATAAAAACCACTTGGAATAAATAAGTTGGGATTAAAATCCCAAAGCTCATCGGCAAATTTTGACATTTCTTGCATTCCATTATTAATTAATTCAGGTGGTTGGTACGCTAATAATAAATCTTCAACTTCACGAATTGAGCTAATACATGAATTTTTGTCATCATTTGAGGCGAAATAATATAGCTTATCAAAAGCGTTATTCATAGCTATTTTATTTTCAAGTTCAGATAACTGCTGAATATCAACGATGCCTTTTTCATTGGCAATATTCTTAATATTCTTAATATTCTTAATATTCTTAATATTCTGCACGGTAGGTTTTAAGTTTAGACTTTCCTTACAATATTTAACAAACTTCTCCATATTAGATATATCTAAATCAGCATCAGTTAATCCTGCTTTATTTTCATCAGGTGTTAACTTTTTCTTCGCAGATTCAATAATATTTTCAGCACAATTAATGCTTAACGCTCCGTCATTCGGATTAATATATTCCTTACATACTATTTTATTTTTAAAAAGAATTATTTTATCCTTTATATTTTCAATGATATTATTGACGACCTCACGTTCAAACTTGTTTTTCTTAATGTCTTTAACTGCATCTAAAGCAGTGGAAATAAGACTTTCAAATTTCATTTCCTCAGCATTAGCATGAATATCTATCTTTCTAACTATTTCATTAAGCTGAATCGACCCTTTTAAATTTTCTATTATCTTGATGAGATCATCAATTAATTTATAGTCCGCAACTATTTTATCATAATCTAAACATGCCAATATCTTGTCAAGAGACATTAATTCATCAGTTATTTTTCCATATGGCGAAGTCGTGTATATTTTTACTGTCTTGATATCAAAAGCCTTGCAAAAATATGGTATTTTTCCTTCTTCTCCTGACTCGATTGGTATTGCCAAATAAGGATCACCATTAGCCATCAGGACAACCCGCTCTGGCTTAACTAGCTTATCATCATTATTGTAGATTATTCTAACGAAACATTTTTCTTTCTCACTTGAGGAGTTAATGTATTCGTTAATTATCGTGTTGAAAATGAAACTCTCTCTGATGCTTACTCCATTGAGATATTCATCCCACTCAATATTATTGATTCCATCATTATTACTTGCATCACCATATTTCTCAAATTTCTCAAAAATATTTAATCCTGATTTTTTTATTATCTCTTTATCATAATTTGTTAACCAACACTGCTCGGGGTTTATCGTTATAAAGTTGTCATTGTACTTTATATCTATAGCTTTAATTTTTTTCCCACTCCTGATTTTAAGTTTTTCCTCATCCCACTCAACCTCGCAGTGAATACAATAACTAACTTTTTCTCTTATCTCATCTGGCAGTATTTTTTCGAATGCAGCCAATATCTCAATTGGGTTATCTACTAAATTATTTTCATGCATAATTTTATTTAAATTTTCCAGTGCACAACCTTTCGTTTCTTGGCAAGTTATCAATCTAATAAAATCTATAAGTTTTTCCCACAGTGTTAATTGAGCTTTAAACCCATCAGGTTTTACTTGAAGAGAATATAAATCACTTTCAGTTAACTTATGACTGGAAAAATACCCTGCATTAATACTACTCATAAGAAATACCCTCTATGTCAGTTTGTATAACTCTACCTCCTGCAATAAAAATTTCTTTTATATAAAACCCTATTTTATAAAGTATGCCCTTTTAAAAGAGCACCTATACCCCTATATAACTTGTTGATTTTTGTCTGGCGAAAATCGCTTACAATAGTGCGTTAACATCACTCATCTGCATTAGGGCTTAATGGCTATATGGAACAGTTTGAAACAATCAGTGTTGAGCAGGCGCACAGCCGTTTGCAAGAGAATAACGCGGTCTTAGTAGATATTCGCGATCCACAAAGTTACGAAGCAGGTCATGCGCCAACCGCATTCCACCTGACCAATAGCAGCCTGCATACCTTTATGCAGCAAACCGATTTTGAACAACCCGTCATGGTGATGTGCTATCACGGTAACAGTAGTAAGGGTGCTGCGCAGTATTTGCTCCAGCAAGGTTTTGATGCGGTTTACAGCATTGACGGAGGTTTTGAAGCCTGGGCCAGAAGCTACCCACAAGAGGTGGTGTCTGCCTGTTAGCTAATACTCGCCCAATTGTGATATTTTTAAGCGCCTTAATCGCATTTATAAGATTTATAACTTCACGTTAGAATGAAAAAAATATGATCCGTGTGATAGCAATCTCTAATCTACGTCTGGCGCAGGCCTTTGTTGATTATATGGCCACCCGCAATGTGCCGCTGGAACTCCGGCCTGATTCTCAGGGCGCTGAGATCTGGTTAGCTGATGATGAGCAACTCCCCCTGGTGCAGCATGAGCTGGAGCAGTTTTTGCTTGATCCGCTGAATCCGCGCTATCAAGCCGCCAGTTGGCAATCAGGTAACTTGCACTCTAATTTACCCTATCAGCGCTTTTCCTACCTCCAGACACTGCGCAGCCAGGCCGGGCCACTGACTCTGAGTATAATGGTGCTGTGCATCGCCATCTATCTACTAATGCAGATATTCGGCGATAACGCCGTGATGTCCTGGCTTGCCTGGCCCCGCGATAGTAGCCAATATCTGCAAATCTGGCGCTGGGTCAGCCATGCTTTCCTACACTTTTCACTGCTGCATATCCTATTTAACCTGATGTGGTGGTGGTATCTCGGTGGGCAGATGGAAAAACGACTTGGCACCGGCAAGTTGCTGGTATTAACTATCGTTTCCGCCCTGTTCAGTGGTTGGGGGCAGTCGCTGTTTAGCGGCGTGAACTTTGGTGGTCTTTCTGGTGTGGTCTATGCCCTAATGGGCTATGTCTGGCTGACTGGCGAGCGCGCACCCGAGCGTGGTATCTCGCTACCCCGCGGCTTGATGGCTTTTTCTGTTCTCTGGCTGGTTGCCGGATATTTCGATATTTTAGGTTTGTCGATTGCCAACGCCGCTCATGTCTCAGGTTTGATTATTGGGCTATTAATGGCATTCTGGGATACGCGCAGCAGCGTAAGAACTGCACAATAACTGCCTGGAACAACCAGGCGCATTAGGGGATTATCGTGAAGCAAACGCAGCGGCATGATGCGATTATTGAACTGGTACGCCAGCAAGGTTACGTCAGTACTGAAGAGTTAGTGGAGCATTTTACCGTTAGCCCGCAAACCATCCGCCGCGACTTGAATGATTTGGCGGACCAAAACAAGATCCACCGTCATCATGGTGGTGCGGCGCTACCGTCCAGTTCGGTTAACGCAGCTTATAACGATCGCAAAGTGATGTGGTCGGAAGAGAAAGCCCGCATTGCGCAACGTGTTGCCAGCCAGATCCCCGATGGTGCAACACTATTTATCGATATCGGCACCACGCCAGAAGCCGTTGCTCACGCCCTGATGAACCATAAAGGTCTGCGGGTGGTGACCAACAATCTTAACGTGGCCACCTTGCTGACCGCCAAAGAGGATTTCCGCCTGATTTTGGCTGGCGGTGAAGTCCGCACCCGCGACGGTGGAATTATTGGCGAAGCTACGCTGGATTTCATCTCTCAGTTCCGCCTTGATTACGGCATCCTTGGTATCAGCGGTATCGATATGGATGGCTCTCTGCTGGAGTTTGATTACCATGAGGTGCGCACTAAGCGGGCGATTATCGAAAACTCCCGTTGTGTGATGTTGGTGACCGACCACTCCAAGTTTGGCCGTAACGCGATGGTGAATTTGGGGAATATGAATTTGATTGATTATCTGTTCACAGATCAGATGCCCCCTGCCAGTGTGATGAAGATTATTGAGCAGCATGATGTTCAATTGGAGTTATGTTAGCGGTTCAGATTCGGTTGGTGATCGGTTCGGTTGGTGATTGGTTCGGTTGGTGATTGGTTCGGTTGTTAAATCGGATCTGGTTTCGGTTGATATTCGTTCAGTGTTTACCTTATCTCCATCGCCTCAACCGAGCAGGAGGGCAAGCCGGCCCTCCTGCACCTGCGGCTTGCGCGAAATATTGCCCTGCGGGTAAACCTC
>NZ_CAWQAF010000030.1:0-30200 GCF_963892745.1 Yersinia sp. Marseille-Q3913
GTCATTCCTCCTTCTAAGTACTTTAGCGGAATGACACAGAATTTCTAATACTCCCGTTATAAGGCTGAAAAGTGTCAACCTATAGTAGGACTAGTCATATTATCTCCTATCACCGTGCCGGATAGCTTTCCCCTGACGACCCTATCTACCCTATGACATCTCCTAACTGGAATATCGGTAAATACATCGCTATCACCAGAACGCCAACAATACCGCCAATAATCAGCATCAAAAGTGGCTCCAACATTTGAGTGAGATTATCAGCCAAATCTTGTGTTTGTTGCTGATGCCAATCTGCCAGCCTATCTAGCAGCACATCCAGAGCACCTGACTCCTCGCCCACTCGCACTAGTTGTTGGCACAGTGGGGGAAATAAATGGTGTTGGTCAAGGGCGGTATGCAGAGGGGAACCTTGATTTATCTGCTTTTGAATATGTTGCAGTGCTTGCCGATAGGTCTCGTTACTGACGGAAAGAAGCGCTGCATCTAATCCTGCTGTCAGTGGCAATCCTGCATGTTGAGTGATAGCCAATGTTTGAAAAATTTGGCTAAGGCAACTGCCACGAACTAATGCCGAGACTAATGGAATACGTAATAAAATTTTTTGCTCCCACATTTGCCAACGGACCTTATGTTGTCGTGCATAAAAATATCCGGTGATGAGTGATATCAGTATGGCGGCGATACCTGGCCCATAATCTGTAAGGCGTGTTGACATCCAAAGAAGCGAAGCAGTAAGCGTGGGTAATGGAGTATCAAATGATTGATAGATCTGTGCAAATTCAGGTAGCACCATCACTAGCATTACCACGCTGACAACTAACGCGATGATGCAGACAAACACGGGGTACTTTAGTGCTTTGATCACTTTTTTTTGTAATTTTTGCTGCCGTTCCTGATGCTCGACCAACTGAATACAGCACTGCTCAAGATTCCCAGTTAACTCCCCCATGGCAATTACTGGGGGATATAATCGCGGAAAAATACGTGGATAATGTGTCATTGCTTCGGATAATGATTGGCCCTGTGAAACCTGTTGGCTAATTTCCTGTAATAAGCATCGCCATGGAAGGGCGTCCATCTCTTTTGCTAATAGCTGCAAACTATTGACCAGAGGCAAGCCCGCTTGCAGTAGCGTAGCTAACTGCCGGGTAATAGTAACCAAACGTTCTCCTCGCCAATAACTAACAGATAGCCGCTTACCGCCTTTAATCCCCAGAGGTTGCAATCCATGACGGAACATATATTCGTAGACAATGTTTCTCTTTGCCGCCAGTAGCGCGCCTGTTTGCAATTGGCCAGAAGTTCCAATTGCTCTCCAATAAAATAAGCGCTGCTGGTTCACGATGTTCCCTCAGCGTCAACTTCAACTAAGAGCCCCACAACACGGTTAATTTCCTCCAGAGTGGTGACCCCACGCTCGACCAACACCAGACCTGCGGAGAGTAATGTCTTTTGCCCCTGCTCCCGCGCAATTCGTGTAAGTTCAGGGGGGCTGACATTATTGAGTAAGGCTTGTTGTATTTGCGGGGTGATATTTAGCATCTCGTAAACTCCCGTTCGCCCATAATAGCCCGCACAGCAGTGCTCGCAGCCCCGAGCTTGATAGTGTTGCAATAGTGCGGTATGTGTCTCTGCTGGGGGCTGAAAAAGGTGAGGAGATATTTGTCGGCAGTGTATGCAGAGCTTACGAACGAGGCGCTGGGCGATGACTAAGCTCAGGCTCGAGGCAATGAGGTGACGCTCTATTCCCATTTGGGTCAGGCGGATTAGTGTCTCCGCCGTTGAATTGGTATGCAGTGTTGAGAGCACCAGATGCCCTGTCAGTGCTGCTTTAACGGCTATTTCTGCGGTTTCATTGTCACGAATCTCACCGAGCATAACTACATCCGGATCCTGACGTAGCATTGCGCGTAATACCTGAGAGAAATCCAGCCCAATCTTACTATTGGTCTGGGTTTGATTTATACCATCAAGCTGGATCTCTGTGGGGTCTTCAACGCTACAGATGTTTCTTTGCGGCTGATTAAGGTGCCCTAGGCTGCAATACAGTGTCACGGTCTTACCACTGCCAGTAGGTCCGGTTACCAATATCAGGCCTTGTGGAGCTGATAAAGCCCGCGTTAATTGTTGGACTGCGATTTTGGGTAACCCGAGATTTTCCAATGTCGACTGCTGCTGCATGTTAAGGATACGTAGCACCACTTTTTCACCATACTGCACAGGAAGGGTCGCTATCCTCATTGAGTAGCGAGTGCCATTTAGTTGTAGGCTTAACTGGCCATCTTGCGGCAGCCGTTTTTCTGCGATATTCAATTTCGCCATCACCTTTAGATAGCTGCTAATACGACTGGCTAACTCAGGTGTGGGGGGTGGGGATTCATGTAATACGCCATCAATTCTTAAGCGGATACGATAGCGATGTTGATAAGGTTCAAAATGGATATCTGATGCGCGCTTTTGAATCGCTAGCCTGAGTGTTTGCGTGATAAATTGGGTCACAGGAATATCACTTTCTTTATCAAGCAAGGTTTCATTCAAGTCCTGTAATGACCGGTTTGATGAGCTGGCTCCCTGCCGCTCACCCATTTGTTGGGATGTGTTTTGATTGTGAACTGCGGAGTCGATTCCCTTGCTTCGTTGTTCTTTGCTAGATGGTGCAAGATTCAACGATTGTTCAATCTTGGCTTCCGGCCAATACTCCACTCTGATTTTTCGCCCACAAGTAAAACGCAGTGCAGTTAATAACTCACTATTTACTGGGCCTGACGAAGCGATGAAGAGGTTCTTTCCATCAAGTCTTAGAGCGATTGCTCTATGACGGCGACAGAGTGCGTGCAATTCGTCACTGATTACCTCTCGTGGGGATGTCATATATTTAGTCATTTGATTTTAGCCCCATCTTTGAACTGGAATGTGGTTTTACAACTATCAGCAAGGCTGACATTTGTTGTGGTACAGGTTCTCGACCAGACTATATTTCCACTGCTACTTATTGTTGGTGACATTACCAGAGTCAGATCGGCGAGTGTCTGTTGACCTGTAAGTGTAATCACGCCTTTATCAATGGTTGTAGCATTGACATAACGCGAGGGCTGTCCTGTGGGTATCCCGTGATTACCTGCATTGCAGCCATCAAGCTTGGAATATTCCAGTGCGCAAAGTTCTACCGACATTTTGTAGGGGGCGATGCTCTGTAACATATCGGTGAGCGCTGCTTTTTGGAGGTAACGTTGATAGGAAGGGATACCAATACCGCTGAGAACTGCGATTATCGCGATCACTACCATTAATTCAATTAATGTAAAACCTTGCTGATGTTGATGTTGATTAGCCATTTACCACTCTCCTTGTGTTTGAGAAAACGAGGCAAGAGTGCAGATTTTCAATTCAGGAGAAAAGGGGCATTACATCGATTTGCGAGACGTACTGTCGGATATTTAGGTTGTTGCAATGGATTCACAGATAACTTCGGCGGCGTTCGCAAAACAGAATTAGTGTCTGTTAATAACCGTGAATCTGCGAAGGTAATTTGATATACCTTTGGTGTTCTAAGTTGTAAGTGTGTTGGCGTATTCGTTATTCGGCCCATCCATGGGCCTCGCCTCTGCGGGGGCTGGGTTTACTGGAAACGCATAGAAAGGTCTAGGGCTGTAATGTGTTTGGTTAATGCGCCGACTGAAATGAAGTCAATGCCTGTTTCGGCATAGCTCCGTAGTGTTTCCAGCGTCACGTTGCCGGAAACTTCCAGTTGCGCGCTTTCCTGAGTTTTGGCGAGCTCATCACGTATCTGGACGGCATCACGCATCATTGGAATGGTAAAATTATCTAACATAATGATGTCTGCACCAGCTTCCAGTGCTTGTTGCAACTCATCAAGGGATTCAACTTCAACCTCGACAGGGACATCGGAATGTATCCAAAACGCCTTCGCAACGGCTTCTTTGATCGAACCAGCGGCAATAATGTGGTTTTCTTTGATAAGAAAAGCATCAGACAAACCGAGTCGGTGGTTATTGCCGCCGCCACAGAGAACGGCATACTTCAAAGCAGTACGTAAGCCCGGCAATGTTTTTCGGGTATCAAGTAGTTGTGTATGCAGCCCTGAGAGTACCGCCACATAGCGGCTTACTTCAGTCGCGACACCCGATAACGTTTGCAGGAAGTTGAGTGCGGTGCGTTCACCAGTGAGCAAGATACGGGCAGGGCCTGTCAGATGACAAAGAGTCTGATTCGCCGTTAGCTTGTCTCCATCACTAACGAGCCACTCAACTGATACTTGAGCACCAAGTTGAATGAACACTTCATTCAACCAGCGCTGGCCACAAAAAATACCCGGCTCGCGAGTAATGACGGTGGCGCTAGCCTGTCTATCTGCTGGGAGTAATTGTGCAGTGAGATCGCGGTCTGCATTGACCTCACCACCGAGATCTTCACTCAAAGCTTGAGCGACAGTTGAAGGGATATCACGTTGAATTCGTTCCAATAGCTCGGCACGGCGGCTGTCAGCATTATAGCTGCGGGTCGGCATAGAAAACTCCGAAATGGCGGATGGATAGTGGTCCAAACATGCTACTCTGTTGCTGGTCGAAGTGCCATAAAAGAGCTGGCAGAAGTGTACTATTCGGGGAGCTTAGGTAAGCTATGCAGTTAGAAAGTGACTGGCAGTTAGAAAATGGTTGGATTTCAGGGGTTAAACGGGTTGTTTCTCCCCATTTTGATCAGCGCCCAGAAGGCGAAGCTCCTTCACTGTTGGTGATTCATAATATTAGTTTACCTCCCGGTGAATTTGATGGTCCGTATATCGATCAGTTATTCACTGGCACACTTAATGCCGATGAACATCCCTATTTCGCTGATATTGTTCACCTGCGAGTTTCGGCCCACTGTCTGATTCGCCGTGATGGTGAAGTTATCCAATATGTTCCGTTTGATAAACGTGCCTGGCACGCAGGAGTATCAACTTTTGCCGGGCGTGAGCGGTGTAACGATTTCTCTATTGGAATCGAGTTGGAAGGGACGGATGTGTTACCGTTTACGCCCGCGCAATATCACAGCCTATATAAGATAAGTGCGCTGCTATTTGCTCATTATCCGATAACTGCTGATCGGGTGACTGGCCACAGTGATATTGCGCCAGAACGTAAAACAGACCCAGGCCCTGCGTTTGATTGGGCCATGTACCAGCAGTGTTTAGCAAAGTTATCGCCATAATAGTGATGTTGGTAACTGATTATTAGCCAGAGGTTGACTGTCGAGAGAGCATTGGTTTACTGCCTCAGCTGATATTGTTGTTTATGAATGCCGGGAGGCATATGCCCTGCTTAGGGCGGTTAAATGCAAAGGGAGAGTAAGAGCTAATGACACTGTTTACGTTGTTGCTGGTGCTGGCGTGGGAGCGCTTATTTAAACTGGGCGAACATTGGCAGTTAGATCACCGTCTTGAAGTTGTATTTGCCCGTTTACGCCACTTTTCGTTAGTACAAACTATTCTGCTGGTCGCAGTGTGGATGGCGCTGGTATGGCTGATTTTACAGTTAGTGCAAAATATGTTGTTCGGTTTCCCTGCGTTACTTATCTGGATATTGATTTGCTTGCTATGCATTGGTGCAGGTGGCATTCGTAAACATTATCGTGCGTATTTAAAAGCTGCGCGACAAGGTGATGCACATGCCAGGGATAAAATGGCCGAGGAGTTAGCGCTAATCCATGGGTTACCCGTGGAGAGTGGTGAGAAAGCCAGATTACAATCCTTGCAAAATGCACTTTTGTGGATAAATTTCCGCTATTATTTGGCCCCGATTTTCTGGTTTGTGGTCTGCGTTAACTATGGCCCGGTGGTGTTAGCGGGTTACGCGATGTTACGTGGCTACCAAACTTGGCTGGCGCGGCATCACACCCCTTTACAACGCTCTCAATCGGGGATTGATCGCATCTTACATTGGCTGGATTGGATACCCGTGCGGTTAGTGGGGGTTGCCTATGCATTGTTGGGCCATGGCGAAAGAGCATTACCTGCCTGGTTTGCTTCGCTGGGTGATTTCCATTCTCAGCAATACCAAGTGTTGACTAAACTCGCGCAGTATTCGCTGACTCGGGATCCTCATTTAGATCCCGTGCAGACGCCAAGATCGGCTGTTTCATTGGCACGAAAAGTGACGCTGGCGATGATTGTGGTGGTGGCATTACTGACAATTTATGGCGCGTTGGTTTAGCGAGTAGGGCTGGTAATGATTTATCAGCCCTTTTGATATGATTTCCTATTCCTAATTCCTATTCTTCTTACTAATAAAGCAAATACATTGACTAAACATTAAAATGAACGGGCCAGCACTGAAGGCTGGCCCATTAGAGGTATTATCGTCAAATTCTGAGGATAATCGGTGACTTTCTGCTACTAAGCTTTTACCCGCTGGCCCCGATTTTTCAGGATATAACTGACCGCCAGCAGCAGCAGCCACGCTGGAATCAACAGCACGGAAATCTGAATGCCCGGTGTCAGATACATAATAACCAAAATGCCACTTAGGAAGAGTAAGCACAGGTAGTTGCTAAACGGATACCAGAATGCTTTGAACTGCGGAATGACGCCCTGACGGTTTTTAGCAGCACGGAATTTAAGATGTGCTAGGCTAATCATCGCCCAGTTAATGACCAGTGCGGAGACCACCAGTGCCATCAATAATTCAAAAGCACGGCCCGGTATTAAGTAGTTAATCAGCACACAGAAGGCGGTGGCAAATGCTGAGACGGCGATGGCAATCACGGGTACACCGCGACCATCCACTTTCAACAGTATTTTCGGGCCATTGCCCTGTTTTGCCAGGCCGAACAACATGCGGCTGTTGCAGTAAACACAGCTGTTGTAGACCGACAGTGCCGCCGTCAGTACCACGATATTCAATACCGTGGCGACCACATTACTGTTCAATGCATGGAAGATCAGCACAAACGGGCTACCGCCTTCGACCACTTTGCCCCACGGGTAGAGTGACAGTAAAATAGCCAGAGAACCAATATAGAACAACAGGATACGGTAGATAACCTGATTGGTGGCTTTCGGGATGCTTTTGGCTGGATTTTCAGCTTCCGCTGCGGTGATACCCACTAATTCAAGGCCACCGAAGGAGAACATGATCACCGCCATGGCCATCACTAAGCCCATGATGCCATTGGGGAAGAAGCCCCCTTGCGCCCACAAGTTGGTCACTGTGGCTTCCGGGCCGCCTTGCCCGCTCAGTAATAGCCATCCACCGAACAGGATCATGGCAATGATGGCGACCACTTTAATAATGGCAAACCAGAACTCCATCTCACCATAGACTTTGACGTTTGCCAGATTGATGGCATTGATGGCAAGGAAGAATACCGCGGCAGAGACCCAGGTTGGGATCTCCGGCCACCAGTATTGTACGTAGATACCGACCGCAGTGAGTTCAGCCATCGCCACTAACACGTACAGCACCCAGTAGTTCCAACCGGAAGCGAAACCGGCGAAATTACCCCAATATTTATATGCAAAGTGACTGAATGAACCGGCTACCGGCTCTTCCACAACCATTTCACCTAACTGGCGCATAATCAGAAACGCGATAAATCCGCCGATGGCATACCCCAGTAAAACTGAAGGCCCCGCCATTTTTATGGTTTGCGCGATACCGAGAAATAGCCCTGTACCAATTGCGCCACCTAAGGCAATTAGCTGAATGTGGCGGTTTTTAAGCCCCCGCTTTAGCTCCGCACCTTCCTGTTGAACACTCATTATTGCATCCTCTGTCGTTGTCACTTTTAGCCGGCAAACCCGAGCCTTATGTTATGCGTAAGATTTTGATTACATTATTTGTATTGTTTTGTTTACGGCGGCTTTGCATGGAATTTTCTTGTTTGGCTACCGTTTAATAGAGAATAGTGGTAGGCGAGAATTATTGCACCTGCTTTTTATTTTAACTGGTGAATATTTGGTCAAAAATGCAAATAAAATTGTCATGTCTGATCAAGCTGTTGTTTGGCGAAAAAGCAGTAATGGACAGTTATAGTACGAAAATTAATCAACCGGCCATTTCTAGCATGGTAAAGCCGGTGTTCAGGTCGGAGAAAAGAGGAGGACATATTCCCTTGAGTGTTGATTGAATTTATATTCATAAATTAAATATATAAATTCACAAATAAAATAACTATAACGCTTCAGCTTGCCTAAATACCCGTTTCATAAAAGTTAAAACTCATTGATGTCAGGTAATGGTATTACCAACGGTACGTTATCACTTTGCGTCACTTTATTAATGGAGTTGTTAAAATGTGCTGGGTTTCATGATTTTGGTCAAGGTCCGTATGGACAGGTGGTGAATACTTTGTTACTTTATCGTCACGTTTTTTGAATTGGTATTACCAATTGACTCCGCGCTATTTGCAGAGACGATTCACTCAATACGGCTTACAGCGCGACTCATAGAAAATATGGCCTACAACAAAATCCGTCAGCCCAAATTATCAGATGTTATCGAGCAACAGCTTGAGTACCTGATTTTGGAAGGGACGCTACGCCCAGGTGAGAAATTACCGCCGGAGCGTGAGTTGGCGAAACAATTTGATGTTTCCCGACCTTCGTTGCGAGAAGCAATCCAGCGTCTGGAAGCTAAAGGTCTGCTGCTACGTCGTCAGGGTGGTGGTACTTTCGTGCAAACCAATCTGTGGCAAAGTTTTAGCGATCCGCTGGCTGAACTGCTGGCCGACCATCCCGAATCACAATTCGATCTGTTAGAAACCCGTCATGCCCTCGAAGGTGTTGCTGCCTATTATGCAGCCCTGCGCGGTACTGATGAAGACCTGCAACGTATCCGTGAGTGCCATACTGTTATTCAGCAAGCCCAAGACAGCGGTGATTTAGATGCTGAGGCCGATGCTGTTATGCAGTACCAAGTGGCTGTCACAGAGGCAGCGCATAATGTGGTTTTACTGCATTTGCTGCGCTGCATGGGGCCGATGCTCGAACAAAACGTTAAACAAAACTTTGAATTGCTTTACTCGCGCCGCGAAATGCTGGCAACGGTGAGCAGTCACCGCGCCGGGATTTTTGAGGCGATTGTGGCACGCGAGCCAGAGAAAGCCCGCGAAGCTTCACACCGTCACTTGGCGTTTATTGAGGAAATCCTGTTGGATCTTAGCCGGGAGCACAGTCGCCGTGAGCGATCTTTGCGTCGGCTCCAACAGCGCAAGGACTAGAAACGATTCATTTAGGTTGCGCCTCTGCAAAACCTCAATGATTCGTTTTGGATCCTCATTTGAGGATCATTAGCGGCAACTAAACTGATGGGCCTATCTTCCGGTGTTTTCACCAGGGCACGTGCTTTAGCCTGGAGTTAAAGCACAGGAAGATAGGCTCCAAATAAACCATTAGAAACAGATAAGGAATACCACCATGTCAGAACGTTTAAATAATGACGTGGATCCGATCGAAACTCGCGACTGGCTACAGGCGATTGAATCGGTTATCCGTGAAGAGGGTGTTGAGCGTGCTCAGTATCTGATTGATCAGGTTTTGGGCGAAGCCCGTAAAGGTGGTGTGAGTGTTGCAGCAGGTTCAGCCAGCCGTGATTACATCAACACGATCCCAGTAGAAGAGGAACCGGCTTACCCTGGCAACCTGGAGCTGGAGCGTCGTATTCGCTCTGCTATCCGTTGGAATGCCGTGATGACCGTGTTGCGCGCGTCGAAGAAAGATCTGGATTTGGGCGGCCACATGGCATCCTTCCAGTCTTCCGCGACCTTCTACGAGGTTTGCTTCAACCACTTCTTCCGTGCTCGTACCCAAAAAGATGGCGGCGATCTGGTTTACTTCCAAGGCCACATCTCTCCGGGCGTTTATGCTCGTGCCTTCCTTGAAGGCCGCTTGACTGAAGATCAGATGAACAACTTCCGTCAGGAAGTTCACGGTAAAGGTCTATCTTCTTACCCGCACCCGAAACTGATGCCTGAATTCTGGCAGTTCCCGACAGTATCAATGGGTCTTGGCCCGATCAGCGCCATCTATCAAGCTAAGTTCCTGAAATATCTATCTCACCGTGGTCTGAAAGACACTTCAGCACAGACCGTGTACGCCTTCTTAGGCGACGGCGAGATGGATGAGCCAGAATCTAAAGGTGCGATCACCATCGCTACCCGTGAAAAACTGGATAACCTGGTCTTCGTTATCAACTGTAACTTGCAGCGCCTTGATGGCCCAGTTACCGGTAACGGCAAAATCATTAATGAGCTGGAAGGCATCTTCAGCGGTGCTGGCTGGCAAGTTCTGAAAGTGATTTGGGGGGGGCGTTGGGATGAGCTGCTGCGTAAAGATACCAGCGGTAAACTGATCCAACTGATGAACGAAACTCTGGATGGCGACTACCAGACCTTCAAATCTAAAGACGGCGCCTATGTGCGTGAACACTTCTTTGGCCGTTTCCCAGAAACTGCTGCATTAGTGAAAGACATGAGCGACGACGAGATCTGGTCTCTAAATCGTGGCGGTCATGATCCGAAGAAAGTCTTTGCTGCACTGAAAAAAGCACAAGAAACTACCGGCAAACCAACTGTTATCCTGGCCCACACCATTAAAGGTTACGGCATGGGCGAGACAGCGGAAGGTAAAAACATTGCCCACCAGGTGAAGAAAATGAACATGGAAGGGGTTCACCACTTCCGCGATCGTTTCAATGTGCCGGTTGCTGATGCTGATATCGAAAAACTGCCATACATCACTTTCGATAAAGAGTCAGAAGAGTACAAATATCTGCACGAACGTCGTCAGGCGCTGGAAGGCTATGTGCCAACCCGTATGCCTAAGTTCACCGAGAAGCTGGAAATCCCTGCATTGTCAGATTTCAGCTCCTTGCTGGAAGAGCAGAATAAAGAGATCTCTACCACTATCGCCTTCGTGCGCGTGCTGAACGTGATGCTGAAGAACAAGTCGATCAAAGATCGCATTGTTCCTATCATCGCCGATGAAGCTCGTACTTTCGGTATGGAAGGTCTGTTCCGTCAGATTGGTATTTACAGCCCGAATGGTCAGCAGTACACCCCGCAAGACCGTGAACAGGTTGCTTACTACAAAGAGGACGAAAAAGGCCAGATCCTGCAAGAGGGGATCAACGAACTGGGTGCGGCCTCTTCATGGCTGGCTGCTGCGACTTCATACAGCACCAACGATCTGCCAATGATCCCGTTCTACATCTACTACTCCATGTTCGGTTTCCAACGTATCGGCGATCTGTGCTGGGCGGCAGGTGACCAACAGGCGCGTGGCTTCCTGGTCGGCGGTACTTCAGGTCGTACAACACTAAACGGCGAAGGTCTGCAACACGAAGATGGTCACAGCCATATTCAGTCGCTGACTATCCCGAACTGTATCTCTTACGATCCCGCTTATGCTTACGAAGTGGCAGTCATCATGCATGATGGTCTGGAGCGTATGTACGGCGAAGCGCAGGAAAACGTTTATTACTACCTGACCACGCTGAATGAAAACTACCACATGCCAGCCATGCCGCAGGGCGCAGAAGAGGGTATCCGTAAAGGTATCTACAAACTGGAAACTGTTGCAGGCAGCAAAGGCAAAGTGCAGTTGATGAGCTCTGGTGCCATCTTGCGCCACGTTCGTGAGGCCGCGCAGATTCTGGCTAACGACTACGGCGTAGGTTCTGACGTTTACAGCGTAACTTCCTTCACTGAACTGGCCCGTGACGGTCAGGATTGTGAGCGTTGGAACATGCTGCACCCATCAGAAACTCCACGTGTTCCTTACGTGGCTCAGGTGATGAACGATGCTCCAGCAGTTGCTTCTACCGACTACATGAAGCTGTTTGCTGAACAAATTCGTAACTTTATTCCTGCCAGCGAGTTCCGCGTTCTGGGCACCGATGGTTTCGGCCGCTCTGACAGCCGTGAGAATCTGCGTCACCACTTTGAAGTTGATGCTTCTTACGTTGTGGTTGCCGCGCTGGGTGAATTGGCTAAACGCGGTGACATCGACACCAGCGTAGTTGCAGAAGCAATTACTAAGTTTGGTATCGACGCCGATAAAGTTAACCCGCGTCTGGCATAAGAGGTAAGAATAAATGGCTATTGAAATTAACGTACCAGACATCGGTGCAGATGAAGTAGAAGTCACCGAAATCATGGTGAAAGTTGGCGATACCGTTGAAGCGGAACAATCGCTGATCACTGTTGAAGGCGACAAAGCTTCTATGGAAGTCCCATCACCGCAGGCGGGTGTGGTTAAAGAGATCAAAATTGCGGTTGGCGACACTGTTGCTACCGGCAAACTGATGATGATCTTCGAAGCAACAGGTGCTGCAGCGGCACCTGCTAAAGCAGAAGAACCAGCGGCGGCACCTGCTCCGGCAGCAGCGCCAGCTGCGCCTGCGGCATCAGCGGCTAAGAACGTTGAAGTGCCAGATATCGGTGACGACGAAGTTGAAGTGACCGAAGTGATGGTGAAAGTCGGCGATAAAGTTGAAGCGGAACAATCGCTGATCACTGTTGAAGGCGACAAAGCTTCGATGGAAGTGCCTGCTCCTTTCGCCGGTATCGTGAAAGAGATCAAAATCAGCACCGGCGACAAAGTGAAAACCGGTTCTCCTATCATGGTATTCGAAGTGGAAGGCGCAGCACCTGCGGCTCCGGCACCGCAAGCTGCGGCACCGGTTGCACCAGCGGCGGCGGCTCCAGCAGCAGCTCCAGCCGCTCCAGCGGCGAGCAAAGGCGAATTTACCGAGAATGATGCTTACGTGCATGCCACTCCGGTTATCCGTCGCCTGGCCCGTGAATTCGGTGTTAACCTGGCGAAAGTCAAAGGCAGCGGTCGTAAAGGCCGTATCCTGCGCGAAGATGTCCAGGCTTACGTGAAAGATGCGGTGAAACGCGCTGAATCTGCTCCGGCAGTCTCCGGCGGCGGCTTGCCAGGTATGTTGCCTTGGCCGAAAGTCGATTTCAGCAAATTTGGTGAAATCGAAGAGGTCGAATTGGGCCGTATCCAGAAAATCTCTGGTGCGAACCTGAGCCGTAACTGGGTCATGATCCCACATGTGACACAGTTCGATGAAGCGGATATCACTGAAGTTGAAGCCTTCCGTAAGCAACAGAACATCGAAGCTGAGAAGAAAAAACAAGATCTGAAAATCACCCCGCTGGTGTTCCTGATGAAGGCGGCTGCTAAGGCATTGGAAGAGTTCCCGCGCTTTAACAGCTCCATTTCCGAAGATGGTCAGAAGCTGACCCTGAAGAAATACATCAATATTGGCGTGGCGGTTGATACCCCTAACGGCCTGGTTGTTCCGGTATTCCGTGACGTGAACAAAAAAGGTATTGTCGAGTTGTCTCGCGAGCTAACTGTTATTTCGAAGAAAGCGCGTGATGGCAAACTGACAGCATCTGATATGCAAGGCGGCTGTTTCACTATCTCCAGCCTGGGCGGTATCGGCGGTACGGCGTTTACGCCAATCGTTAATGCGCCAGAAGTGGCTATCTTGGGTGTGTCAAAATCATCCATGAAACCGGTTTGGAATGGTAAAGAGTTTGCTCCGCGTCTGATGTTGCCTCTGTCTCTCTCCTTCGACCACCGTGTGATCGATGGCGCAGCAGGTGCTCGCTTCGCAGCCTATATCGCGACCATTATGGCCGATATTCGCCGTCTGGTGATGTAATCGGTAAGGCCGGCTTTGCGCCGGCCTTGTTTTTACATAAGTCGATAAGGTTGTTGAGACACTCGTCACGTGATGCAGCTTTTCAGATTATTAACAATTCTGTAAACTGCCGCGTGTCAGTATCCCGGTGGATGAACGGCGTCAGACCCGCCGGACAAACAATTAAGAGGTCATGATGAGTACTGAAATTAAAACTCAGGTCGTGGTACTTGGGGCAGGTCCAGCAGGGTACTCTGCTGCTTTTCGTTGCGCGGATTTAGGTTTAGAAACCATTCTGGTTGAGCGCTACTCCACGCTCGGTGGTGTTTGCCTGAATGTGGGTTGTATCCCTTCCAAGGCGTTGTTGCACGTCGCTAAAGTGATCGAAGAGGCCAAAGCACTGGCTGAACACGGCATCGTTTTTGGCGAGCCTAAAACTGACATTGATAAAGTACGTGTTTGGAAAGAGAAAGTTATCAACCAGTTAACCGGTGGTTTGGCAGGTATGGCTAAAGGCCGTAAAGTCAAAGTGGTTAACGGTTTTGGTAAATTTACGGGCGCGAACACCTTAGTGGTTGAAGGCGAAAATGGTCCAACGACTATCACCTTCGATAACGCCATTATTGCTGCGGGTTCTCGTCCAATCCAACTGCCATTCATTCCTCATGAAGACCCACGTGTTTGGGACTCAACCGATGCACTGGCACTGAAAACAGTTCCTGAGCGTCTGTTGGTCATGGGCGGCGGCATCATCGGTCTGGAAATGGGCACCGTTTACCATGCGCTCGGCTCTAAAATTGACGTCGTAGAAATGGCCGACCAGGTTATCCCAGCGGCTGATAAAGACGTGGTGAAAGTATTCACCAAACGTATCAGCAAGCAGTTCAACCTGATGCTGGAAACCAAAGTGACGGCGGTAGAAGCCAAAGAAGATGGTATCTATGTCACGATGGAAGGTAAAAAAGCACCGGCAGAACCACAACGTTATGATGCGGTGCTGGTGGCTATCGGCCGCGTACCTAATGGTAAGTTGCTGGATGCGGGCCAGGCGGGCGTTGAAGTTGACGAACGTGGCTTTATCCACGTGGATAAGCAACTGCGTAGTAACGTGCCACACATCTTTGCTATCGGTGACATCGTGGGTCAGCCAATGCTGGCACACAAAGGTGTTCACGAGGGCCATGTTGCCGCGGAAGTTATCGCTGGCATGAAACATTACTTCGATCCGAAAGTGATCCCATCCATTGCGTACACTGAACCAGAAGTCGCATGGGTTGGTTTGACTGAGAAAGAAGCGAAAGAAAAAGGCATCAGCTACGAAACCTCCACCTTCCCGTGGGCGGCATCGGGCCGTGCTATCGCTTCTGATTGTGCCGACGGTATGACCAAACTGATCTTCGACAAAGAGACTCACCGTATCATTGGTGGTGCCATTGTCGGGACTAACGGCGGCGAGCTGTTAGGTGAAATCGGTCTGGCAATCGAGATGGGTTGTGATGCGGAAGATATCGCGCTGACCATCCATGCTCACCCAACACTGCATGAGTCTGTGGGTCTGGCGGCGGAAATCTACGAAGGTAGCATTACTGACTTGCCTAACCCGAAAGCGAAAAAGAGATAAGTTCTTTTTGCTAAAGCAGAATTTTCAGGTGCAGAAGTTTGCAGATGTGAAAATTTGTTGAGCTAAAAAGTTGAAGCGGCTCCTTTGTAGGGGCCGTTTTTTTGCTTAAAAGTTATCGTTTAGGCGCGTTTATAGGTCAAGGTAGTGCCCCGCCCGTAACTGACTGGGGGAGATATTAAATGTGCGACGCAGCGCAGTGGCGAAATTGGCCGGGCTGGTGTATCCCGCAATAGTCGCCGCCTGATCAATACTGACCCCCTCTTTTTTCAATGCCAGCATGGCGCGTTTCAATCGGCAATGGCGTAGATACTCAAACACCGTGACCCGATAACTCTCACGAAAGCGCCGCTGCAAGGTGCTGGGGCTCATATTAATAGATTGAGCTAACTGGCTCATTGAGAGATGATCAGCCTCACCACTCTCCAGCCAGTCGCGGACTTGCTGGATCCGATTTAACCCGCGTAACACCACTTTATCCTGTTGCTGGGCTTGTTGCTCCAGTGAGCTAAAAGCTTCAATAATCAACCCGATGCATTGGGTTTCGCAGCGCATACGTGCCAGCGGTGTGGTGTAAGGGGGGGCACTGGCAATTTGCTGGGCGATGGCTCGAGCCTGCACTGATGGCTGCCATAAATGAATCGCCAGATGCTGCTGCGTAAAGTTGTACAGCGTATCCCACGCGCCATCCTGCGGCAGTAAATCGCCATACAGCCACTCGCGGTCAAAGGTCAGGGTTAGTGTGCGCTCGTGACTGTTATTTTTGCCGTGGCGGGTAAAGAGGGTGCTTTCGGTGAGTGAAATCAGTGAGGCATCGCCTTTTTCCTGCAAATGCAGTTGCTTACCACCAAAGGAGATATGGGCGCTGCCATTGACCACTATCGCCAATTTTAGCGCCGGATTGAGCTGGTTTTGTGTCTTGATATCGTAGAGATTGGTGACGTTTGCGGTATGTAAAATCAGATGTGGATTGAGGCGCAATACCTGAAAATCACCAAATAACACCGGGTCAGTGGGCAATGACTTCGCACCGCTCAGCTGGTAGTCACTGGCGACCAAATTAGATTGCTGCACAATTTGGTCACGGTAAATCGGTTTGGATGAGGGGGAGACATTGCGTAACTTGTTTTTCTTCACCGCCGGCATGATGGCTCTCCACTGACATTGACGTTATGACTCGATTGACCTGATGGCAACATTGACTTTACAACAAACAGCTTTGCCGTTTAAACAAACCTTTTTTCTGATTGCAAATGTAACAATTAGCAGCATGAATTGATAATGAAAATAATTATCAATCTTGTTCGTTTTTGTTGCCCCATGAATAGATTGGTAGAGATTTTCCTCTGCTGACATTTGCTGTGGGCTTTTGCATCGGGGAAAGTTTAATGAACGTAAAATGGCAACGGCGCTCTCTGACGACCTTAGCGAGTCTGATCAGCATCTGTCTCTCAGCACCGCTCTGGGCGCAAACTCAAGTGGCCAGTCAAACCGCCTCTGACACCGCGACGACCCAACCACAGGAACCCACTGCCGCTGAAAATAGGGCTCCCACTGGCGATACACTGGTGGTTACCGCGCAGCAGCAAGTTCGCCAGGCACTGGGTGCCTCGACCATCACCGCAGAAGATATCCGCAAGCGCCCTCCGGCGAATGACCTGTCCGAAATTATCCGTACCATGCCGGGGGTGAATCTCTCCGGTAACTCTGCCAGCGGTCAACGCGGGAACAACCGCCAGATCGATATTCGTGGCATGGGGCCGGAAAATACCCTGATTATGGTTGATGGTCGGCCGGTTTCAAGCCGAAACGCAGTGCGTTATGGCTGGCGTGGCGAACGTGATACCCGCGGTGATACCAACTGGGTTCCCGCAAATATGGTCGAGAAAATCGAAGTGCTACGTGGGCCGTCAGCGGCACGTTACGGTAACGGTGCTGCCGGTGGCGTGGTGAATATCATTACTAAACAGCCAGATAAAGAGCTACACGGTAGCTGGAACGCCTACATGAATGTGCCGCAGCACAGTGAAGAGGGGGCGACTCGTCGTACCGACTTCAGCCTGATGGGGCCGTTAAGTGACACCCTCAGCTTCCGTTTATACGGCGGCTACAATAAAACCGATGCGGATGACTGGAATATCAACCAAGGCCATGAGTCGGCGCGAACAGGTAATCAGGTTGGCACCTTGCCGGCGGGGCGTGAAGGGGTGCGCAATAAAGATATCAATGGGTTATTGCGCTGGGACTTCGCCAAAGGCCAATCACTGGAGTTCGAGGCGGGTTATAGCCGCCAGGGGAATATCTACGCCGGTGATACCCAAAATACCAACAGTAACACCATTGTTCGCAGCTTATACGGCGCTGAAACTAACCGCATGTACCGCGAGAATTTCGCGGTAACCCATCGTGGTTTTTGGGATAACGGCGTTAGCTCAACCTCTTATGTTCAGTATGAGGAGACACGTAACTCACGAATTAATGAGGGGCTGGCTGGCGGTACGGAAGGCATATTCTCCAATAATAATTTTAATACCATTAAGCTTGAGAACTATCTTGCTCACTCCGAAGTTAACCTGCCCTTCGAATGGGGTGTCAATCAGGTGCTGACGGTGGGGGCGGAGTGGAATGATCAGAAAATGAATGATCCTAGTTCCAATACCCAAACCACCACCGAGGGCGGCAGTGTCAGCGGCCTGACCGGAACAGGGCGCAATACCCGCAGTTCTGCGCAGATAGCCTCGCTGTTTGTGGAAGATAATATCGAGCTGACTGATACCACGATGCTCACCCCAGCGCTGCGTTTTGATCATCACAGCACCGCAGGCAGTAACTGGAGCCCAGGGCTGAACCTGTCGCAGGAACTGGGTGATTACTTCACCATGAAAATGGGGATTGCCCGCTCCTATAAAGCACCAAATCTGTACCAAACTAACCCTAACTACTTGTTATATAGCCGTGGTCAGGGCTGCTATGGTGGTGGCGGTAGCTGCTACCTGATGGGGAATGATTCACTCTCAGCTGAAACCAGCGTCAACAAAGAGATTGGATTTGAGTTCCATAACAATGACGGTATTATTGCCGGTATCACTTACTTCCGTAATGACTATCGCAATAAAATTGAGCCGGGTCTGGTCTCTTTGGGGACAGCCAGTGGCGGGACCGGCGCTTATGTTAACTCCGATATTTTCCAGTGGGAAAATGTGCCTAAGGCGTTGGTTGAGGGGTTGGAAGGTAACCTGACCGTGCCAGTGAGCGAAACGGTGCAATGGAGCAGCAATCTGACCTATATGCTCGAATCGAAGAACAAAACCACCGGCGATTACTTATCGATCACCCCGGAGTTTACCCTGAACAGCTCACTGAGCTGGCAGGCAACAGAGGATCTATCGCTGCTCTCAACCGTGACCTGGTATGGCCGCCAGAAACCGAAGAAATATGATTATCAGGGGCTGCCCGTCACCGGAACGGCACTTAATGAAGTTAGCCCATACGCCATCTTTGGTTTGAGCGGTAGCTACACTCTGACCAAAAATGTCAGCGTGACCACCGGTATTGAAAACCTGTTCGATAAGCGCCAGTTCCGTGCGGGTAATGCCCAGAGTGTCGCGGGTATCGCCGGGGCAGGGGCCGCAACCTACAATGAACCGGGACGGACACTCTTTGTTAGCTTGAATACCCAGTTCTAATACCCCATTCCGCTTCAATAACAGAAACAGAGGTTATCGGCTGTTTCTGTTTCATTTTACACCACAATATTTTCCATTCGTCACTCCTCGCCCTAAAAGTCATACCGAAAGCACGAGATGCTCAGAGAGAGATGGTATCCATTCATTGATTGTGGGATAAATGCGAGGGCGGTGTTTGCGGATATTGCTCTACCGCAAGGGGCTAACTGAGAGCGGTTATCAATAGCTCAGGTGAATGCTCTGCGCACAACGATTCAGCAAAAATTTAATGTTGCTTTTATGTGAACGAATTAACACTGAGTTCAAATACTGGTATGCTGGCTGAGCGAAACTGGGCGTCTTACCTTATACCTACTGCCTCAGTGATGATGGCTGGTGGCAACAGATAGCCTGGCAAAATAAATGACAATAAGAGCGAGGAGAGAGTCGTGCTAGAAGAATACCGTAAGCACGTAGCCGAGCGTGCTGCTGAGGGTATCGTCCCTAAGCCATTAGATGCGTCACAAATGGCCGCGCTGGTTGAATCATTAAAAAATCCGCCTGCGGGCGAAGAAGAGTTCCTGCTAGACCTGCTGATTAACCGCGTACCCCCCGGTGTTGATGAAGCAGCCTACGTTAAAGCGGGCTTTCTGGCTGCCATCGCCAAAGGTGATGCCCACTCCCCCCTGATAAATGCTGAAAAAGCGATTGAACTGCTTGGCACCATGCAGGGCGGCTATAATATTCATCCGCTGATTGATGCGTTAGATAATGAAAAGCTGGCTCCCATTGCCGGTAAAGCGCTGTCTCACACCTTGCTGATGTTTGATAACTTCTACGATGTAGAAGAGAAAGCCAAAGCAGGCAACCCGCACGCCAAGAAAGTGATGCAATCCTGGGCCGATGCCGAATGGTATCTCTCCCGCCCTGCGTTGGCAGAGAAAATCACTGTTACCGTGTTTAAAGTGACCGGTGAGACCAACACCGATGACTTATCTCCGGCCCCTGATGCCTGGTCACGCCCAGATATTCCACTACATGCGCTGGCGATGCTGAAAAATGCCCGCGAAGGCATTCATCCGGATAAACCGGGTAGCGTTGGTCCGATCAAGCAGATCGAAGAGCTGAACAAAATCGGCTTCCCACTGGCTTATGTCGGTGATGTAGTTGGCACCGGTTCTTCCCGTAAATCCGCCACTAACTCCGTGCTGTGGTTTATGGGCGACGACATCCCTTACGTGCCGAATAAGCGCGGCGGTGGTGTGGTACTGGGCAGCAAAATTGCCCCTATCTTCTTTAATACCATGGAAGATGCCGGCGCACTGCCGATCGAAGTGGATGTTGCCAATCTGCATATGGGCGACGTGATTGATATCTTCCCATATCTGGGAGAAGTTCGCCGCCATGATACCGGTGAGATTTTAGCTACCTTTGAGCTAAAAACTGATGTGTTGCTGGATGAAGTCCGTGCGGGTGGCCGTATTCCGCTGATCGTTGGCCGTGGCTTGACCACCAAAGCTCGCGAATCACTGGGGCTGCCAGTGAGTGATGTATTCCGCGTGGCGAAGCCGGTTGCCAAAAGCAATAAAGGCTTCTCATTGGCGCAGAAAATGGTCGGTCGCGCTTGCGGCGTGACTGGCGTGCGCCCGGGTGAATACTGCGAACCTAAAATGACCTCGGTCGGTTCACAAGATACCACCGGCCCGATGACCCGTGACGAGCTGAAAGACTTGGCGTGTCTGGGCTTCTCGGCTGATTTAGTGATGCAATCATTCTGTCATACGGCGGCTTATCCTAAGCCGGTTGACGTGACCACCCACCACACACTGCCTGACTTCATTATGAACCGTGGCGGTGTCTCGCTGCGCCCGGGTGATGGCATTATCCACTCATGGCTAAACCGTATGCTGTTGCCGGATACTGTTGGTACTGGTGGTGACTCCCATACTCGTTTCCCGATTGGTATCTCCTTCCCTGCGGGTTCTGGTCTGGTGGCATTTGCGGCCGCAACAGGCGTGATGCCTCTAGACATGCCTGAGTCGGTGCTGGTGCGCTTTAAAGGCCAAATGCAACCGGGTATCACTTTGCGTGATCTGGTCCATGCTATCCCTTACTACGCTATTCAGGAAGGGCTGCTGACGGTTGAGAAGCAGGGCAAGAAGAATATCTTCTCTGGCCGAATTCTGGAGATCGAAGGTCTGCCAGAGCTGAAAGTAGAGCAAGCATTCGAACTGGCTGATGCCTCTGCGGAACGCTCTGCGGCGGGTTGTACTATCAAGCTGGATAAAGCGCCGATTACAGAATATCTGCAATCCAATGTGGTGTTGCTGAAGTGGATGATTGCTGAAGGTTACGGCGACCGCCGTACACTGGAGCGTCGCATCAATGGCATGGAGAGTTGGTTGGCGAACCCGAATCTGCTGGAAGGTGATGCCGATGCAGAGTACGCCGCAGTGATCGAGATCGATCTGGCTGATATCACCCAACCGATTCTGTGTGCGCCAAACGATCCCGATGATGCCCGCCTGTTATCTGATGTGGCCAACAGCAAAATCGATGAAGTCTTTATCGGCTCTTGCATGACCAACATTGGTCACTTCCGTGCTGCGGGCAAGTTGCTGGGGCAACATAAAGGTCAACTGCCAACCCGCTTATGGGTTGCACCGCCGACTAAAATGGATGCCGCGCAGCTGACTGAAGAGGGCTACTACAGCATCTTTGGTAACAGTGGGGCGCGCATTGAGATCCCCGGCTGTTCACTGTGCATGGGCAACCAGGCGCGGGTAGCTGACGGCGCGACTGTGGTTTCTACCTCAACTCGTAACTTCCCGAACCGCTTGGGAACCGGGGCGAATGTTTACCTGGCCTCGGCTGAACTGGCCGCGATAGCCTCGCTGCTTGGGCGTCTGCCGACACCGGATGAATATCAAACGTATATGGCTCAGGTTGATAAGACCGCTGAGGATACCTATCGCTATCTGAACTTTGATCAGTTGAGCCAATACACGGAAAAAGCTGACGGCGTGATCTTCCAAACCGCGGTGTAAGCCGCTATATTTCGCACCAGCTAAACAAACGGGGGGCCATTGGCCTCCCGTTTCTATTTTAAAAACCACGTTCGATTGAAATTTTGCCGCTATTTACCGACTTTGCGAACTTACGCCGAGTGAGGCTGCTAATAAGGTTTAAACTAATAATATGCTCTTCTTACTTGAGGCCATGGCGGTGCTGGCGTCTCAATGATTTTGGGGGTATTAACATCAGGAGGGCGTGCTATGGACTATGAATTCTTGCGTGATTTAACCGGGCAAGTGCTGGTTAGATTCTCCATGGGGCATGAAGTGATTGGCCACTGGCTTAATGAAGAGATCAAAGGCGATTTGGCAAAACTGGATCAAATCGAAGCTGCTGCCATTGAAGTGAAAGGCAGTGAGCGCCAGTGGCAACTGACTGGCCATGAATACACCTTGTGGCTGGATGGCGAAGAGGTGATGGTGCGGGCCAATCAGTTGGATCTCGACGGCGATGAGATGGAAGAGGGGATGAATTACTACGATGAGGAGAGTCTTTGCCTGTGCGGCTTAGAGGATTTTCTCCTGGTATTGAAAGGTTATCGCGATTTCATCACGTCGAAATAGTCGTGCGGCTGGCAGACCAGCATAACAGCGAACCGACTACCACCATGGCAACCCCCGGCCAGAATGCGGCCGACGGCAGGGTATTGAGCCACAAGCTGGCAATCAGTATCGATAATAGCGGTGTGAAGTAAGAGAGGGCAGCGACCAGTGTGGCGTTGCCTTTCTTCATGGCGATATCCCAGCACACATAGGCCAGCGCGGTGTTTGCCCCCATCAGTAGCAGCTCAAAAGTAGCACGCTGAGTAAAATGCAACTTGCCGGGTGTCAGCATAAAGAACATCAACCACAAACAGAGCGCGCAGGCGAGTAAAAACAGCGGCAGCGCCCCCGGCCCTCGGCTATACAACCGCACCAAATTGGAGTAAGCCGCCCAGGTAAATGCGGCGATCAGCGCCAGACTATAGGCCCGTGGGTTACTACTGACATTGGCGCTAACGGTTTTAATATCCAGCCCATCTCCACCACTGACCACCCAGATAACGCCGAATAGTGCCAGGGCGGCCCCCAGCCAGAGCCACCAACGCGCGCGAAGTTTGAGTAACGGCACCGCCAACAGTAGCGTCAAACTGGGCCACAAATAGTTGATCAGGCCAATCTCCAGTGTCTGCTGACGATCATTGGCCATGCCAATCGCCAGCGCGAACGCCACCATATAGATCACAAACAGCGCACCACAGCCATACAGATACGCGGGATGTTGCCCGCGCAAAGTCGGCTTACCCGCCACCAACCACACCAAAATCCCACTGACAGTGTAAATTGCCGCACCCGCGCCAAATGGCCCCAGCGTTTCAGCTAGCCCGCGCGTCAAAGCGACACTCATGCTCCAAAGTAAAATTGCAATAATGCCATACAGGGTAGGGAGGCGGTTCATGGGCGGGGCAGCTTCCTTGTGCAACGTCAGGCGGAAAAATAGGATCTTCTTATACATCGTCAATCAGGATGATGGGAATAGCCAGAGATCAATTATTAGCAAGTTATCCCTTTTGCTCTGCTCATTCTAGCGAGTGACCAACATTTTTTGGTGAGACGCTAATGATAATTAGTTGAAATAATAAGCAGTTGAAACAGCAAATCAGCCAAACCACCATAAGATTCCCCCCCTAAATTGCGTAGGTTAATGAGTGAGATGTTCTCTGGCTAACTTGTCGTTTAACTGTCAGATAGCAAGTTTGCTGCTAACCCTGTACCACACCAGGAAGGTAATTTTATGGAAGGATTTGCTTATCGATCTAGACGTATAGCCAGCTGGCTACTGATTTATCTTACCGCACTAGAGCCGCTTCACCCGGCCATTGCTGCTCAGCAACAAGAGATCCCACCAGTGGTGAATATCCATGCGCCCAATGCGAATGGGATCTCCCATAACCTCTATGACGACTTTAGCATTAACGCCTCTGGTGGGGTATTGAATAACGCCACCGAGGCAGGGCAATCAGTGCTAGCCGGGGAGTTAGCCGCTAATCCCAAATTTAATGGCAACAGTGCGAAATTAATTATCAATGAGGTCGTTAGCAGCAAGCCCTCAACTCTGGGTGGCAAGCTGGAGATCTTTGGTCAGAAAGCCGATCTGCTTATTGCCAATCCCAATGGTTTGACCTGTGATGGGTGCAGTTTTATCAATGCCCATAACATTACGTTAAGCGGCAGTGAACCCTCACTGAATAAAATACTAGACAGTGTTTACAACAAAACACCGATAGCGAATATCGCTGCACCCAATGCGAATGGCGTCTCCTATAACCGCTATGACGAGATTAATATCACCTCCACTGGCGGGGTATTGAATAATGCCACCAAAGCGGGTCAGTCTGTACTGGCAGGTCGGCTGGCGGCCAACCCCTATTTTAATGGCAAAAGTGCGACATTAATCATCAATGAGGTCTTCAACAATAAGCCCACGACGCTGGCAGGCAAATTGGAGATCTTTGGTCAGAAAGCCGATGTGATTATCGCCAATCCCAACGGTTTGACCTGTGATGGTTGCAGTTTTATTAATGCCAGTGGTATCACCTTAACCACTGGCACCCCGGTATTGAACTCACAGGGTGATTTAGAACGGTTCAATGTGATGGGTGGAATCATCACCGTGGGGGATAAAGGGTTCGATGGTCAGTCACAAGATCACAGTCAATTGATCAGCCGCTCTCTGGCGTTGGAGGGGGAAGTTCGAGCCAATCAGCTTGATGTTATTTTGGGAGTGAATCAGGTCGATTATCAACATGGCCGTATTCAACCACAAATCGCCACGGGGGCAGCACCCGTGCTGGCAGTGGACACCAAAAATCTGGGCGGCATGTATGCCAACCGTATCAGGCTGGTCATCACGGAAAAAGAGGTTGCAGCCAATCTCAATAATATCGTCAGCCAGCAAGGGGATATTTCGATTGATGCGGCGGGTGATCTCACCTTAGGCCATATCACGGCGAAAAAAGATCTTAATGTGATTGGCAAAAATACCGTCGTTACTGTGGGCAGCAAATTACGCAGTGGCCGTGATATTACTCTGGCGAATACCGAACTGAATAATTTTGGTGAGGTAAAAGCCGAACGCGATATGCGCCTGTTCAGTGATCGGGTTCATAATGTCGGCCCCTCGGCTAAACTGCATGCTAATAACCAGATGTGGATACAGAAAGATGCCGAAGGGAATAAAAATGCGTTGGTTGAAAACCGATCTGGCAGCATTAGAACCGGCACCGGTGATTTAATTATCCGCACGGATAAACTGGAGAATACTCGCCAGATCTTTAATGCAGATTGGGAGGGATTAACGCCCGATTCGACCAGTGCTAACGTTTATGACAATGAGGATTATCGTTATCACCCAGTCATAAAAACAGTCAACTTGTCTGAAGATCAACTCCCCTATGACTTCCCGAGAAAATGGTTTGGCACGACAGACTTTAGAGTTATTCATAAATTAGCACAATGGAGCTTATATAAAGTTAATACCGAGAAAAGCCTGTATCAAGTCACTGCCGAGGCACCCGCTGCCACCCTCTATTCAGGAGGGAACCTGTATATTAATGCCAGCCAGTTAGCCAATAAAGTAAGCAATATCGGTGCAGACAAAGATATCTTCCTTACTGGAGATAACTTCTTAAATAGCAGCCACAGCAGTTGGATAAAGGATGAGTTTATTGATTATGAGGTGACAAGAGGCATGCATAATCGAGATAGGGCCATGGAGCATGAATGGTATACTGTATGGACTGAAGCTGAGAAATACCCTGCAGCTATCACTGCTCAGGGGAATGTCGTGCTGGATTTTAATAACCAGATCCATTTAGATGCGGGTTGGCCGAAAAACGAAGAAGACTCTGATATCAGCTTTTGGTTAAAACAACAGACACAACCTATCTTGCACGGTAATAATATCCTGCTACATGGTAATCGCATCATCAGTAATGACCTGATACATGCACGGGGTGATCTCACCTTTATTGCTGAGGATACGATTGATTTAAATAGCAGCACGCTGCGAGGTAGAGATATCTCTCTTACCGCACTTAATGATATTAATGTGATAAACAGTGAGGTTGCCGGGCGAGATATTTTGGTATCTAGTCGACAAGGTCATATTGAGTTCAAGCCGATAGATGATATCCCGCACTATTTTCAACCTGATTACCAGCGGGTCATTAGCCAGATTAATGCCCGCGGTGATTTTACCGCGATTGCCGGTAAAAATATTAATCTAACGGATACCTTACTGCATCCAACCCGTAATATTAGCCTGTTGGCCAATCAGGATGTCAATATAATTCATACTGATAGCCTGATAACATTAGCTCTTTTAAGTAAGATTTTTACCCGAGCAGAAAATATAGAGCTGCTTAATAAATTATTCTCTTTGCCCGGCCAGTTAAAAAGTCACGGAAATATGACTTTTAATGCCGGCAATAACCTGTCGCTGCGAGGCGTCACTCTGGATGCGGGGCAAGATGTTAATCTTCATGCTGCCCGCGATATTAATCTGTCACCACGCAATATCCCGTGGATGGCTACATTACTATCAGAGAAACACAAGACAATAGATAGTATATTCTACCCACATGATGATATTTCCTTGGCTTTCTCCGTTTCACATATACCTGAACTGAATGCTCAGATTAATGCCAACGGCAATATCTTAATCAATGCGGGCCGCGATATTCTGACTCAGGCCAGCACTATCACGGCGGATAAGAATATCACTTTACTGGCCGGTCAGAATATCCAACTGCCTGCCTTGCCTTATCCGACGGTAACACCACGTCAGGATCGCCACATGATCACCCGCGTGCAGGCGGGGAAAAACCTTAGCGCAGCAGCCAATAGTCAACTCCTTGGCTACGGCGCAGAACTCTTCTCTGGCGGTGACATGACCCTCACGTCGGGCGGCAATATGCGCTTTGAGTCACTGCTCAACGAAGAGCATCAGGGCGGCGGCGATAATTTCAGCTATCGAAAGCTCCAGCAACCAACGCAACTGAACAGCGGCGGCGTGCTGACTCTGATTTCAAACGGCAGCATTCTGTTTCAGGCCACCCAACTGGCCGCGAAAAGCCTGATGGATATCGCCGCTGAAGGCGGCTACTTATTTGCACAGGCGATGGAAGAGACCAGCCATGCCGAAGAGCGCTGGACCACCCGTAAATGGTATGGGCGGAAAAAGTCGCATCATAATGTCAGCCACTCCAGCATCAATAAAGTCACCGAATTCACTGCTGACGGAGATATCAGCCTGCTAAGCCGTGATGACAGCACCTATCAAGCCAGTAAAATCGCGGCAGGGCAGAATGCCAAACTCACCAGCACTCACGGCAAAGTGATTTTCGAGGCCGTTAAAGATAGCGCGTTTGAACAAAAAACCACGCTGGCAAAGGATTTTTACATCAAGCAGACCGACAGCGGCTATCAGCAGGGCAAGTGGGTGCTGCCCACGATTCATACCGGCGGTGAATTAACGGTCAATGCCACGCAGGGTATCAGTGCCGACGTCAAGGCAAAAAATAGCCAATCTATTCAGGCGGCGATTAGCGCACTGGCAGTGATCCCCGGTAATGAATGGTTGAAAGACCTGCATCTGCGGGATGACGTGCAGTGGCAAAAAGTGATGGATGCCTACCACCGTTGGGATCACAAAAATGAACAACTGAACCCAGTGGTGGCGGCGGTGATTGGCATTGGCGTGGCGGTCGCGACGGCGGGGTCGGGGCTGGTGGCTAGCGCCAGTACTGCCGCGGGTGGTGGTGTGGCAGGCGGCGCAGTGACCGGGGGGATCTCCGCACTGGCATCGCAGGCGGCGGTGGCGCTGGTGGCGCATCAGGGGGATTTATCCAATACATTCAAAGAGTTAGGAAGTCAGTCATCAGTTAAATCACTGGTCACCTCAATGGCGATTGGCGGGGCGCTGAGTGGATTTGATGGGCTGATGGGGTGGGAAAAAGCCGCCGATGGTGTCAATGCCGCCAAATTACCGCGCCTGAGTGACGGCGACTGGATCAAAGTCGCACAGCGGGTCGCGGGTCAATCGATCATCAGCTCAAGCTTAAACACGAGCATCAACGGCGGCAGTTTTAAAGATAATCTGACCGTCGCACTCCTTGCCAATATTGGCGGCCAGCTCCATGCCGAAGGGGCCAATCTGATTGGCAACAACGGCGCGGTATTGGGTGCGCCCGGCAAGGCTATCAGCCATGGGATTATGGCCGGTATCGCCGCTGAAATCGGCGGCGGCAATGTCAAAGGAGCCGCCGCAGGCGCACTGGCGGCCGAGCTGGCCGGTGTAGTGATGGGTGATAATATCATCGACCCGCAGGAGTGGCAGGCTAAATCCGAGCGTCAGGCTCAGCTAACCCGCTTCTTCGGTGGTGTAGCAGGGGCGGTATTTACAGGCAAATCTGAAGGTGCCTACAGTGGTGCCCATGCGGCCGAAACTGCTTTTCGCTACAACTACCTTAGCCACCATCAACAAAAACTGATGGAAGCTGAAATGGCGGCTGCGGCAACACTGGCAGATAAGGGGAGAGTCTTTATTGACTGGGGGCTGACCAGCGCGACACAAGACGGCGCTTTTGCGGCAGGCATTGTCGCCAGTGTGCCGGAAGGACTCTACGACAGCACCGTCGAATTGCTGGGGATGCTAAAAGAGCCTCGACAAGCGATTACCGCATTGAGGGAACTGGCTAACAGTGGTGATATCATTGGCACTGTGGCGCAAAGTGTCAAACAGGAGTGGCTGGCGCGGATTAATAGCATGGAGGCGAATTATCAGCGGGCCGGTGCCAGTGGTGCCTATGCCTCGGGTGTTGAAGCGGGTAAACTGCTGTTTGAGTTTGGTGGTTATGCTGTTGGTGTTGGCGGGTTAGCGAAGGGCGGGATGCGCTTTGCCAGCGGGCAGATAGAGAAGTTTGCGGGGCCAAGGATTGCGACGGTAAGCCGGTCAAAAATTGGTATCCAATGGGGGCAAGGTATCAAGCAACAAGGTATGCCGTGGGAAGATTATGTGGGAACACAACTTCCAGCAGATGCACGGTTGCCACCAAACTTTAAGACGTTTGATTACTATAACCCCATTTCCCGAACTGCCATCAGTGTAAAAACCCTAGATACCACCACTGCGGCCAGAGTGGCGAATCCAGGGCAAATCTACAGTTCGTTGAAAGGAAATATTGATAAGGTCGCGAAGTTTGAAACACATAGACTTTCTGGCGAAACGTTAGAATCTTTAATGTTTACGAGTAGAGAAATACAACTGGCTATCCCAGCACAGACGAATAAAACCCAGTGGATGGAAATCAATCGGGCAATTGAGTACGGGAAAAGTCAGGGTGTAAATATCACAGTGACACAGGTGAAATAGTTATGTTTAATAAAGATCAGGATTACCGAGCCTCAGTCTCTTCTACTAAAGAATTTTTGTGTATAGATACAGACTCTGGACTTGGCAGAGTACGTAGAGATCCACTTTTTCCCTCCTGCCTATTACCCGCTGATGCAGATGATAAAAGCATTGGTGACGCTGTTCTGTTTGCATTGTCAAATAGCCGAACATTAACCTCTCTTGAGGAGCGTGTGGCTTTTTTTGATCTTGAAAAAGGCAAAGAGCAATATGCAGCCTGGGTAGCCATGTTAATGGGAAGATTTGGTTATAAAACCAAAAGGGTATTATTCAAGGATATGAAGAGTTGTCATATCCATTGTATTAATGATTGGATCAGGATTTCGCCTACCCATCATGAGAAACTAGAAGCATGGAGTGGTAAAGGAATAAAGGGAGCGGATGATGTGCTTATCTCTGTGGATAGTGAGCCAGAAGAGATAGGTGCCGCGCTGCGATTAGCCATTAGCCGCTGCACGGGTTGATAATTAGAGCTGTTTCATTTCAATCACTTGCCGTCACCATTTCGTGGTGGCGGTGACTCGCGACTAAATCTTAAAACTGGTGAAAATATCATCGGCTCGCAGGAGTGCAGGAGCGGCAAGCGCAACTCAGCCGTATCGCGGGCGCTGTTGCCGGGGCGTTAGTCACCGGAAGAGCAGCGGGAGCCTACAGTGGTGCCAATGCTGCCGAATTGGTCGAGCGGTTTAACCGCCAATTACATCTGGCGGAAGTCAAAGCAGTTAACGA
>NZ_CAWQAF010000031.1:0-25315 GCF_963892745.1 Yersinia sp. Marseille-Q3913
GCACGACCTTGCCAAGGTCGGGGTCGCGAGTTCGAGTCTCGTTTCCCGCTCCAAAATTTTTATTCAATCTTAAATTAATTATCCACAGCCATGTCATGCGCTGCACCGTGCTCTACACACAATGTATTAACTTCTTCAACAGAGTTATCCACAATTTCTGTTCTTTTTATATCCAGCTTATAATTTAAGCGATTCTATTTCCTGTTTTCTATCTATTTGATTTTTCTGAACATATTTTTATATGAAAACGTTATGCCGATCACTTGTGCTTTTTTTTGCGCTTGATTGCCAAGGTGTTTTTATTTTTATGCACAGGAAAAGTCCGAGCTTATTTATTACAGAAATAATAAAAAAACAGCAATACCTAACCGTACTTAGTTTCAGGTTATTAAGGGGGATCAGGCGTCGCGTGGCAGGCCTTTTTCAATGGCCCTCACCAGCCGTTTTTTCTGTGGTGATTGAAGATCCACAATCAGTGTAGACCGTTTTTTCAATTGTTGTGATATTGCCCAATCAATATGTTCATCTAGCATTGGGTGTATACCTCGGCGCGCCTCCAGTGCCAACACAATAGTGTCGAGATAGGGCGCATTCCCCAGTGCGACCGCTATATTACGTAACCAGCGCAAGTGACCAATACGCCGGATGGCAGAACCTTCCGTTACCCGCAAAAATTTCTCTTCATTCCAGGCAAATAAATCCAGTAACTTTGGCGTATGCAGCACGGCACGCGGGCTAAAATCTTCTTCATCAGTTAATTGGGAGAAGCGGTTCCAAGGGCAGATCAACTGGCAATCATCACAGCCATAAATACGATTGCCCATCAGTGGACGAAACTCTTCAGGTATCGCCCCTTCCAACTCAATGGTCAGATAAGAGATACAGCGGCGCGCATCAACGGTATAGGGAGCAACGATAGCCCCTGTCGGGCAGGTAGTCATGCAGGCGACACAGCGGCCACATTGCTCCTCTTGCGGCTTATCGACGGGTAGCGGCAGATCAATTAGTAACTCGCCGAGAAAGAACCAGGAACCCGCATCACGATTTAAAATCAGTGAGTGCTTACCAACCCAGCCAATCCCCGCTTTGGCGGCCAGTGAGCGCTCCATTATCGGAGCGGAATCGACAAACGGACGGAAATTTATCGCTTGTTGCTCAAGGCAGTAGCTTTGGATCTGGTCACCCAATTTTTTTAGCCGTTGGCGCAATAATTTATGGTAATCACGGCCCAATGCGTAACGGCTCACATAACCTAACGATGAATCTTTCAGTGTGCTGGCAAATGCGGCTTTAGCAGGCAGATAATTCATCCGCACGCTGATCACCCGTAATGTCCCTGGCAATAGCTCATGGGGTCGGGCGCGCAACATACCGTGGCGTGCCATCCAGGCCATTTCGCCATGATATTGTTTATCAAGCCATGCCTGCAAACGCGGCTCTTCCGCAGACAAATCAGTATCGCAAATACCAACTTGCTGGAAACCTAGCGATTGCCCCCATTGCTTGATATGTTGGGCTAATTGATTCAAATCGAGGGGGTGTGCCATGACGGACCATAGTAAGAAACAAATCGGGGTTAGTTTACCACACTCTGTTTTTTCTGCGGACTGGGTGCGTCAGAATGAGGCTATCGCCGCGGCACACCTCTCCCTGAGCCTATTTGATCTGATGGTCAGAGCTGGTGATGCGGCGTTTCAACTGGCGCGTAAACAGTACCCAGCCGCACGTCATTGGCTAATTTTATGTGGTCATGGTAATAACGGCGGCGATGGTTATATTGTGGCTAGCCGCGCATTAGCGGCGGGTTTGAATGTGACACTCATCGCCTGTCCGGGCAATCGTCCACTGCCCGCCGAGGCGCATCAGGCACAATCCCAGTGGCTAGCGGCAGGGGGCGTTATTAACCAGCCTGATATACAATGGCCGCCACATATCGATTTGATTATCGATGGTCTATTGGGTATTGGCCTACGCGCAGTGCCGCAAGGCGTTTATGCGACTCTCATTGATACCGCAAACCGCCATCGGGCGGCGAAAATTGCCTTGGATATTCCTTCCGGACTCAGCGCCGATAGTGGTGCCGCCCCCGGTTCAGTCATTCGCGCGGACCACACCCTGACCTTTATTGCGCTGAAACTCGGTTTGCTCACCGGGCAGGCTCGTGATTGGGTGGGCCATTTACACTGCAATGACTTGGGATTGGCGCAATGGCTCGCCGCTCAATCCGTGCAAATTGAGCGCTTGACCGCTGAGCATCTGCCGCAATGGCTCAAACCGCGTCGCCCCTGTGCCCATAAAGGAGAGCACGGGCGACTGTTATTGGTCGGTGGTGATAAAGGGCTGGGAGGCGCGATTCGGATGGCGGGTGAAGCTGCCCTGCGTAGCGGTGCTGGGCTAGTGCGAGTACTCACTCACATTGAGCATGTGGCACCGATTCTGGCCGCTCGCCCTGAGCTGATGGTGCAGGAATTAACCGATGAAGCCCTCAAGCAAAGTATTCGCTGGGCTGATGTGTTGGTAGTCGGGCCAGGGTTGGGCCAATCTGACTGGGGTAAGAATGCGCTGAATCTATTGCAACAAAGTGATAAACCAGCATTATGGGACGCAGATGCGCTCAACTTACTGGCATTAAATCCGCTGAAGCGTCAGAATCGAGTATTGACCCCTCATCCTGGGGAAGCTGCCCGTCTGCTTGGCTGTCGCGTCGCTGATATTGAGAGTGACCGCTTACTTTCCGCCCGTAACATCGTTAAACAATATGGTGGTGTGGTGGTATTGAAAGGGGCTGGTACTCTGATTGCCAGTGAACAGGGCGAGATGGCGATTGCTGATGTTGGCAATGCGGGTATGGCCTCCGGTGGTATGGGGGATATTCTCTCCGGCATTATTGGTAGTTTGATAGCACAAAAGCTGGTGCTGTATGATGCTGCCTGCGCGGGTTGTGTTGTGCATGGCGTCGCCGCAGACAAACTGGCTGAAGTTCAAGGCACCCGGGGTTTACTGGCCACAGATTTGCTGTCAGTTATTCCGAAGTACGTTAATCCTGAGTTAGCAAGATAGATATCACAGAATGAAAGAACTCGTTTTACCTTTGCCTGATGAGGCAGCAACCGTTGCATTAGGGGCCACTTTGGCCCATGCCTTCAATGGTGCCAGCGTTATTTATCTCTTCGGCGACCTGGGAGCCGGAAAAACAACTTTTAGCCGTGGCTTCCTTCAGGCCCTTGGCCACCTTGGGCATGTTAAAAGCCCCACTTATACCTTAGTTGAACCTTATGCGCTGACTCCAAGGCCAGTTTACCATTTTGACCTCTATCGTCTGGCTGACCCTGAAGAGCTGGAGTTTATGGGGATTCGCGACTATTTCGATAAACAGGCAATTTGTCTGGTGGAGTGGCCGCAGCAAGGGGCTGGGTTCCTGCCTCAGGCAGATGTTGAGCTGCATTTGGCTTATCAGGACGAAGGGCGTGAAGCTCGCCTGATGGCGATTTCTGATGCGGGTGCGGATGTGCTGCGCCGTTTAGCTGCTGTGCAAGGATAATTTGATAATGATGCATGGCTTAACAAAATTAATTAGCTGGTCGCGACTTAATCGCGGGAAACAAGTATTGGCCGCTGTAGTGCTGGTCATGGTGGGGTTATTTACCCTGCCTTCAGCATTAGCGATGAAACTAACGGATATTAAGGTCAATAATGGCCCAACTGAGAGCAGGGTTACGCTCAGTTTTGATGGCAAACCGATCTACGCCTTTTTCTCCTTAAGCGGGCCAGAACGTGTGGTGTTGGATGTCCGTCAAAGTGGCAATCTTTCAGGTTTACCGCTTGAGTTTAGTGGGCAGAATCTGCTGAAAAGGATTCGCTCCAGTACCCCGAAAGATGAGCAAAGCACCCGCCTGGTACTGGAACTGACGCAAAAAGTGAAAACTCGCGCCGTTACTCAGCAGTCGGGCAGCAATTACACGGTTGTCATCACGATGACAGCCACGGATAGCGCCCCCACTCGTCAGCCGCAGGTCTTGAGCCAGACCAATACACCTAGCCCTAATGCAGGGCGATTGACGTCACAGGCGACGAATTCGACTCCCCCTTCACGGATAACCAACTCCAATACCACTTCAGTGGCGAAAAACCCGTTTAACAATAAACCGACGGTGGTGGTGAGCAGCGAAAGCACAACGACGAACACTGCCCGGCCAATTAAAACCGCCCGCGTCGCGAGTAGCGATCGTGTGGTGGTAGCTATTGATGCGGGTCATGGAGGTCAGGACCCCGGCGCTATCGGGCAAAATGGCCTGAAAGAGAAGAATGTCACTATCGCCATCTCCCGCCGGCTGGAAGCGCTGCTTAACAGCGACCCGATGTTTAAACCGGTTTTGACCCGCAATGGCGATTACTTCATTTCGGTGATGGGCCGCTCTGACGTGGCGCGGAAGCAGAGTGCTAACGTGCTAGTTTCCATCCATGCCGATGCGGCACCTAACCGCAGTGCCACAGGGGCTTCGGTCTGGGTGTTGTCGAATCGTCGCGCAAACAGTGAGATGGGGAGCTGGCTGGAGCAGCATGAGAAGCAGTCAGAGCTGCTTGGTGGTGCAGGTGATGTGTTAGCCAACACCGCGTCGGACCCCTATTTGAGTCAGGCGGTGTTGGATCTGCAATTTGGACACTCCCAGCGGGTAGGGTATGACGTCGCCACCAAAGTGCTGCGCGAGCTGCAATCCATTGGCGATATTCATAAAAGCCGCCCTGAACATGCAAGTCTTGGAGTGTTACGTTCACCGGATATTCCGTCGTTGTTAGTGGAAACCGGCTTTATCAGTAATAGTACGGAGGAGCGGCTGCTTGGCAGTAGCGCGTATCAGGAGAAGATTGCTCAAGCCATTTATAAAGGTTTGCGCAGTTATTTCCTCGCGCATCCGCTACAAGCCGACCCAAAGGTCGAAAACCGTCCGCTAATAGAAACAGCGGCGGTTGATTCGTCTTCCCAACGTTCAAGTGTTAATCAGCCTGATCCCGTCATCAGTAATGCGCAAAGCGGCAGGGTATCGGCCGCTAAACCGGCTGCGACGGGTAAAAGCCAGATCCATAAAGTGCAACGTGGTGAAACCTTATCCGGTATTGCCAGTCAATATGGTGTCAGCATGGCGCTGTTGCGGCAGAACAATACGCTGAAAAATGATGTGGTCTGGGTTGGGCAGCGGTTGAAAGTCCCTGCCTCTGGCAGTGCGGCAGCGGTTGTCACGCCAAAAGCCACAGCATCAGCTAAAGCGAAGCCGAGTAAAAGTCAGCCTGTTAAGCATCAGGTAAAACGTGGCGATACGCTGTCCGCCATTGCCGCCAGATACGGCGCGTCGATGAGCGAGATTGAGCGGGCGAATAAGATAAAGTCAGGCAACGTCCAACTTGGGCAGACCCTCACTATCCCACAGTCATAAGCGAAAGGAACTGCTATGCCGATTCAGATTCTGCCTCCACAGCTCGCTAACCAAATTGCCGCCGGTGAAGTGGTAGAGCGGCCTGCATCGGTAGTGAAAGAGTTGGTAGAAAATAGTCTGGATGCGGGGGCGACGCGGATTGATATTGATATTGAGCGCGGTGGGGCGAAACTCATTCGTATCCGTGATAACGGCTGTGGGATTAACAAAGAGGATTTGGCGCTCGCATTGGCGCGCCATGCCACCAGTAAAATCAGCTCGCTAGAAGATCTGGAAGCCATCCTCAGCATGGGGTTTCGCGGCGAAGCGCTGGCCAGTATCAGCTCAGTCTCTCGCCTAATTCTGACGTCGCGAACTGCCGAGCAAAATGAAGCCTGGCAGGCCTACGCGGAGGGCCGCGATATGGCGGTGACCATCAAACCGGCCGCGCATCCGGTGGGTAGCACCCTGGAAGTGCTGGATCTGTTTTACAATACGCCCGCTCGCCGCAAGTTTATGCGCACTGAAAAAACCGAGTTTGGCCATATTGATGAAGTAGTGCGGCGCATTGCGTTGGCGCGTTTTGATGTGGCTATTAACTTGAGTCATAACGGTAAATTAATGCGCCAGTACCGCGCGGCTACTGATCCTTCGCACCATGAGCGCCGCCTGGCGAGCATCTGTGGCCCGGCGTTTTTGCAACATGCGCTGGCGATCTCCTGGCAGCATGGAGATTTGACCATTCGTGGTTGGGTGGCGGACCCAGCGGCGAGCCGCACCCTCGGTGAGATGCAGTATTGTTACGTAAACAACCGCATGATGCGCGACCGGCTGATCAACCATGCTATCCGCCAGGCCTATCAGGATCTACTCAAGGACGACCAGCAACCCGCTTATGTTTTATATCTGGATATCGACCCCCATCAGGTGGATGTCAACGTGCATCCGGCTAAACATGAGGTGCGCTTCCATCAGGCGCGTCTGGTGCATGACTTTATCTATCAAGCCGTGACGGCGGTTTTACAACAAACCGCTACCCCAGTTCTGAACGTCAATGACGATGGCGAGGAGATCGAAGCACCCCGCTGGCAGCCAGAAAACCGCGTGGCGGCAGGGGTGAATAAATATGCGCAACCGGAACCGGCGAAAACCCTGCCAGCAGAGCGACGTTCGGCCCCTGACCGGGTATCATCGGTCCGCGCACATATGCCCCCCGCTTATAACGCAGAGCAGCCTTACCAAAAACAGCAAGGTGAGTTATATCGCCAACTGGTGCAACCGCCTGCCGTGAGTCATCCAACAGAGCCGCGCACACCGGAAGCTGCGTCACCGCTACCACGCCAAACACCCGCTGACGCCCCTCTTCAGGGCGATCATTACAGTTTTGGTCGGGTGTTAACTGTATTCCCACCTTGTTATGCTCTGATTGAATATAAGCAAGGCGTAGCATTACTGGCACTGAAGGTTGCCGAGCGTTGGCTGAAACAAGCTCAGTTGAATCCGCCACCAGAGGGGCTGCGTCCTCAGCCGTTACTCATCCCATTAAAGCTGACATTAGATAAAACTGAGGCTGCTGCCTGCCAGCGCCATCAGGCGTTGTTGGTGACGATGGGGATAGAGTTGGCTATCGAACACGGAAGAGCGACCTTACGTGCAGTATCTTTACCATTACGCCAACAAAATTTACAAAAACTGATACCGGAACTGTTAGGCTATCTGTCGCAGCATGAAGAGATATCGCCAGATGATTTAGCCACATGGCTTGCCCGCCACCTTGGCAGTGAACATGAGGTATGGAATGTGTCTCAAGCGATACAGTTATTGACGGACGTTGAGCGTCTTTGTCCGCAGTTGGTGCAATCACCCCCTGCCGGGCTATTACAACCTATTGATATAAAGGCTGCATTGGCAACCCTGACTCATGAATGATATTGAAAATAGAGACCGGCCACCGGCAATCTTTGTTATGGGGCCAACCGCTTCAGGTAAAACAGCGCTCTCAATTGCGCTGAGACAGCGGCTACCTGTGGAGTTAATCAGCGTCGACTCTGTCCTGATCTATCGTGGCATGGATATCGGCACGGCTAAGCCCAGTGCAGAAGAGCTGGCGTTAGCGCCACATCGCCTGATTGACATCCGTGACCCGGTTGAATCCTACTCCGCCGCTGATTTTCGTAAAGATGCACTCCAAGAGATGGCCGACATTACCGCTGCAGGGCGAATTCCGCTGCTGGTGGGGGGGACGATGTTATATTTTAAAGCGCTATTGGAGGGGTTATCGCCATTACCCTCCGCTGATCCGCAAATTCGTCAGCGTATTGAAGAGCAGGCAGCGGAACTAGGTTGGGAAGCATTGCACCAGCAATTGGCTGATATCGATCCTGTCTCGGCGGCGCGAATTCATCCTAATGATCCCCAACGGCTCTCTAGAGCACTGGAAGTTTTTTTTATTTCAGGTAAAACTTTAACGGAACTGACTAAAATTTCGGGTGAATCCTTACCTTATCGGGTTCACCAATTTGCGATTGCGCCTGTTAGCCGGGAGCTTCTGCACCAGCGGATTGAATTACGTTTTCATCAGATGTTGGAGGCAGGGTTTGAAGCAGAGGCTAGGGCGCTTTTTGACCGCGGTGACTTGCATACGGATTTGCCTGCCATTCGTTGTGTGGGATACCGGCAGATGTGGTCTTATCTGTCTGGTGAGATTGATTACAACGAAATGGTTTACCGCGGAGTTTGTGCGACACGTCAACTGGCAAAGCGCCAAATAACCTGGTTGCGGGGCTGGAGTTCAGTTCAGTGGCTCGACAGTGATAAGCCGGGAGAGGCTTTAGACTCTGTAATACAGGTTGTTAGTGCATAGGTTGAATGATTGTGTACAATTGATTAGTACTCAACGCGCAGATTTTTTTTACGCAGTTTATTTTTGAGCCGATAGGTTCTTAGTTAAAAACAACAAGCAAATAAGGAAAACATAGAATGGCTAAGGGGCAATCTTTGCAAGATCCGTTCCTGAACGCATTGCGTCGTGAACGTGTTCCGGTTTCTATTTATTTAGTGAATGGCATTAAACTGCAGGGCCAAGTTGAGTCTTTTGATCAGTTTGTCATTCTGTTAAAGAACACAGTCAGCCAGATGGTTTATAAACATGCCATCTCTACTGTAGTGCCTTCCCGCCCGGTTTCGCATCATAGCAATAGTCCGAGTGGTAGCACCAATAATTATCATGGTAGTAATCCGTCTGCGCCGCAACAGCCGCAGCAGGATAGCGATGACGCTGAATAAAGCGCATTGTTGGTCGACCATGACGGGGAACATAAGCAACGGATTCGGGCTTATGTTCTCCGCACTAGCGGTTTTGATCCGTTTGAGAGGTTGCACGTTTGTTTGACCGCTATGAAGCCGGTGAGCAGGCCGTACTGGTCCATATCTATTTCTCGCAAGACAAAAACTCAGAAGATCTGCGTGAATTCGAAGCGTTGGTATCTTCTGCGGGCGTAGAGGCTTTGCAAATTGTGACCGGTAGTCGCAAAGCACCACACCCTAAGTACTTTGTTGGCGAAGGAAAGGCCGTAGAAATTGCTGACGCGGTGAAAGCCAGTGGCGCGTCTGTTGTCCTGTTTGATCATGCTCTATCCGCAGCGCAAGAGCGAAATCTTGAGCGATTGTGTGAGTGTCGAGTCATTGATCGTACTGGACTAATTTTAGATATTTTTGCCCAACGGGCCCGTACCCACGAAGGTAAGTTACAGGTCGAGTTAGCGCAATTGCGTCATATCGCGACCCGTTTGGTTCGTGGCTGGACGCATCTTGAGCGTCAAAAAGGGGGGATTGGCCTAAGAGGGCCAGGTGAAACCCAGTTGGAGACTGACCGCCGTCTATTACGCGACCGTATCACTTTGATTTTAAGTCGTTTAGAGCGTGTGGCTAAGCAGCGTGAGCAAGGGCGACGTGCGCGTACTCGTGCTGATATTCCGACAGTATCCTTGGTGGGATATACCAACGCCGGTAAATCCAGCCTGTTTAACAAAATTACGGCAGCTGATGTTTATGCGGCTGACCAATTATTTGCCACGCTGGATCCAACATTACGCCGTATTAATGTGGCTGATGTGGGTGATACAGTGTTGGCGGATACGGTAGGTTTTATCCGGCATCTGCCGCACGATCTGGTTGCTGCTTTTAAAGCGACATTACAAGAAACGCGGCAGGCTTCATTACTGTTACACATTATCGATGCAGCAGATCCTCGGGTAACTGAGAATATGGCCGCCGTCGATACTGTTTTGGCAGAAATAGAGGCCGATGAAATACCTACATTATTAGTAATGAATAAAATTGATTTGTTGGATGATTTTGTCCCGCGAATTGATCGCAACGAAGACAATCTGCCAGTCAGAGTTTGGCTTTCGGCCCAAACCGGCGCAGGGATCCCGTTGCTCTTTCAAGCGTTGACGGAGCGCCTTTCAGGTGAGATCGCACACTATGAATTGCGTTTGCCGCCTCAGGCAGGTCGTCTACGTAGCCGTTTTTACCAGCTTCAGGCAATTGAAAAAGAGTGGATAGATGAGGACGGGAACGTCGGTATGGTGGTAAGAATGCCTATCGTGGATTGGCGTCGTCTCTGTAAACAAGAACAAGAATTGATCAGTTATATTCAGAGTCATTGATTATCAGATCTTTCTTGTGAAATTAAGAGCCAGCGTCTTTGGCATGTGCTCTTGGCCTGAAGAAAACCAATCATAGAAGAATGGAGCTAAAACATGGCGTGGAATCAGCCCGGTAATAACGGACAGGACCGCGATCCGTGGGGGAGCAGCAATAATAATGGCGGCAACTCTGGCGGAAATAACAATAATAAAGGTGGCCGTGACCAAGGGCCGCCTGATCTGGATGATATCTTCCGTAAACTGAGCAAAAAACTGAGTAGTCTCGGTGGCAAAGGTGGCGGAAGCGGTAATGGCAACAACGGCGCGACACAAGGCCCTGTTTTCAGTGGTCGCATTGTGGGCATCGCGGTAGTTGCGGTTGTGGTTATCTGGGCGGCAAGTGGTTTCTATACAATTAAAGAAGCCGAGCGCGGTGTTGTGACTCGCTTGGGTAAATTAAGCCACATCGTGCAACCTGGTTTGAACTGGAAACCGACCTTTATCGATGAAGTGACCCCAGTTAACGTTGAGTCGGTACGTGAATTGGCCGCTTCTGGCGTCATGCTGACCTCCGATGAGAACGTGGTTCGCATCGAGATGAACGTGCAGTATCGCGTGACTGACCCGGCCGCTTACCTGTTTAGCGTGACGAATCCGGATGATAGCCTGCGTCAGGCAACAGACAGCGCAGTGCGTGGTGTTATTGGTAAATACACCATGGATAAGATCCTCACTGAAGGCCGTACCATTGTTCGTAGCGATACTCAGCGTGTACTGGAAGAGACTATTCGTCCGTACAACATGGGCATAACGCTGCTGGACGTTAACTTCCAGGCTGCACGTCCGCCGGAAGAAGTTAAAGCGGCATTTGATGATGCGATTGCAGCCCGTGAAAACGAACAGCAATATATTCGTGAAGCGGAAGCCTACACCAACGAAGTCCAGCCACGTGCTAATGGTCAGGCTCAGCGTCTGTTAGAAGATGCTCGTGCTTATGCCGCACGTAAGGTGTTGGAAGCGCAAGGTGAGGTAGCTGGTTTTGCCAAGTTGTTGCCTGAGTATAAGGCTGCACCAGAAATTACCCGTGAGCGTCTATATATAGAAACCATGGAGAAGGTCCTGGGCAAAACTCGCAAAGTGCTGGCTAATGACAAAGGTAACAGTCTGATGGTGCTGCCATTGGATCAAATGCTGCGCGGTCAAGGCGCAGATAAAGCGGACGGCAACAAAGACACCAGTCTGCTTCGTTTGAATCCGTCTTCCTCTGCTAATAGCAGCCAAGAGTCTGGTGCAAGTAGTTCAAGCTCAACCAGTGGCTCTATCATGGATCAGCGCCGAGCGAATGCTCAGCGTGATACTTCCACTCGCGTAGGGAGAGAATAACCAATGCGTAAGTCTATTTTACTTATCGTCGTTGTGGTGTTAGTCGCACTCTATGCTTCGCTGTTTGTGGTACAAGAAGGTCAGCGCGGGATCGTGCTGCGCTTTGGTAAGGTATTGCGTGATAGTGATAACAAGCCGCTGGTGTATGCACCGGGCCTGCACTTCAAGATACCATTTATCGAAACAGTGAAGACGTTGGATGCTCGTATTCAGACCATGGATAACCAGGCTGACCGTTTCGTGACTAACGAGAAGAAAGACCTGATTGTTGACTCCTACCTGAAATGGCGCATCAGTGATTTTAGCCGTTACTATCTGGCCACCGGTGGTGGTGATGTGTCTCAGGCTGAAGTGCTGTTGAAACGTAAATTCAGTGACCGTTTGCGTTCTGAAATTGGTCGCCTGAATGTCCGCGACATCGTAACCGACTCACGTGGCCGCCTGACTTCAGATGTGCGTGATGCGCTGAATACCGGTAGTGTTGATGATGAAGCTGTCACCACCGAAGCGGATGATGCGATTGCTTCGGCAGCGGCCCGTGTTGAACAGGAAACCCGTGGCAAACAGCCAGCGGTTAACCCGAACAGTATGGCGGCGTTGGGTATCGAAGTGGTTGACGTGCGAATCAAGCAAATCAACTTACCGGCTGAAGTCTCTGATGCCATCTTCCAGCGTATGCGTGCTGAACGTGAAGCGGTAGCCCGTCGTCACCGTTCACAAGGTCAGGAAGAAGCAGAGAAGTTGCGTGCAACGGCTGACTATGAAGTGACACGTACACTGGCAGAAGCAGAACGCCAGGCGCGTATTACTCGCGGCGGCGGTGATGCAGAAGCGGCTCGTCTGTTTGCTGATGCATTCAGCAAGGATCCAGACTTCTATGCCTTCATCCGTAGCTTGCGCGCGTATGAAAACAGCTTCAACAGCGGCAATGATGTGATGGTACTTAGCCCGGACAGTGATTTCTTCCGTTACATGAGATCACCGGATAACTCCAGTAAACGTCCATAACGGCTGTAGTTACAGCGCGTTTTGACCGAACCAGCAAGGCCCGTTGACGCGGGCCTTTTCTATTTGAGCCATTTTTTACCTTTTGAGACAGACGATGAATTCAACCATTTTGTTAGCATTGGCACTGGTTTTGGTGCTGGAAGGACTTGGCCCGATGCTTTATCCCAAAGCCTGGCGCAAAATGATTCAGGCGATGACCCAACTACCTGATGCCACTTTACGCCGTTTTGGTGGAGGATTAGTGGTTGCGGGCGTTGTTATCTACTACATGTTGCGTAGCCGCATGGGTGGCTAAATGTAAGCACAAAAATTGTTCAGTTATGTGTTAAAAAGTACTGAAAGCCGCCGGATGAGATGTTAGAATCCTTTTTTAAGCAACCTGGTGATTTTTGAGATGGGTAAGAACGTCGTCGTACTGGGCACCCAATGGGGTGACGAAGGTAAGGGCAAGGTCGTTGACCTGCTGACTGAACGGGCTAAATATGTTGTGCGCTATCAAGGTGGTCACAACGCTGGCCATACTTTGGTTATCAACGGTGAGAAAACCGTTCTTCATTTAATTCCCTCAGGTATTCTGCGTGAAAACGTAACCAGCATCATCGGCAACGGTGTTGTATTGGCGCCTGACGCATTAATGAAAGAGATGACAGAACTTGAAGCGCGCGGTGTGCCTGTTCGTGAGCGACTGTTACTCTCCGAAGCATGCCCATTAATCCTGCCTTATCATGTGGCTCTGGATAATGCGCGTGAAAAAGCACGTGGTGCAAAAGCTATCGGTACTACTGGTCGTGGTATCGGTCCTGCCTATGAAGATAAAGTTGCCCGCCGCGGCCTGCGTGTAGGTGATTTGTTCAACAAAGAAACCTTCGCGATCAAGCTGAAAGAAATTGTGGATTACCACAACTTCCAGTTGGTGCATTACTACAAAGTAGACGCGGTAGACTACCAAACTGTGCTGGATGATGTATTGGCGATCGCCGATATTCTGACCGCCATGGTAGTTGATGTCTCTGAATTGCTGGATAGTGCTCGCAAGCGTGGCGATTTCATGATGTTCGAAGGCGCACAAGGCACCTTGCTGGATATCGACCACGGTACTTATCCGTACGTGACTTCATCTAACACCACTGCTGGTGGTGTAGCGACAGGTTCTGGCCTGGGTCCACGTTATGTTGATTATGTGCTGGGTATCGTTAAAGCTTATTCCACTCGTGTCGGTGCGGGTCCATTCCCGACTGAACTGAACGACGAAACAGGCGAATTCTTGCGTAAGCAAGGTAACGAATATGGCGCGACCACGGGCCGTAGCCGTCGTACTGGCTGGTTGGATATCGTTGCTGTGCGCCGTGCTGTGCAGATCAACTCCTTGTCCGGCTTCTGCATGACCAAACTGGACGTGCTGGATGGCCTGAAAGAAGTGAAACTCTGTGTTGGCTACCGCATGCCAGATGGCCGCGAAGTGGATACGACCCCACTGGCTGCTGAAGGCTGGGAAGGTATTGAGCCAATCTATGAAACCATGCCAGGCTGGTCAGAAACTACCTTTGGCGTGAAAGAACACAGCAAGTTGCCACAGGCAGCCCTAAACTACATCGCGCGTGTAGAAGCGCTGACAGGCGTTCCGGTTGATATTATCTCTACCGGGCCTGATCGTGACGAAACCATGATCTTGCGCGACCCATTTGATGCATAATTTATGATTAATTGGCTTACCGCCAAAAATCAGCATTCAGATGTGCGTGTTTGAAGTAATAGCCGGGCTTACGTCCGGCTTTATTGTTTATCCCCCTCTTGCATTTGCTGCTTACCGGCAACGCCAATTCATTTGGGTATAAAATCTATGCTGAAATTGCCTCCAATATGCCGTTTTACATCAAAAAACTCATCCATCGCCTAAATGATTAGTTGCAAGCTTTGTGGCTGGTTTATCATTCAAAGTATAAGTTTTCTAAATAGCACTTAGAATCGCACTTATGGCCGATCAAAAATGTGACATCTTAGATGGGTTTAAGCCGGGTAAACTGATACTCAGGGGTATACGTGCAGTTAACAAGTTTTACTGATTATGGTTTGCGAGCGCTTACTTATATGGCCTCGCTACCTGAAGGCCAAATGACTAATATCTCTCAGGTAACTGAGGTCTATGGCGTGTCTCGCAATCATATGGTTAAAATAATCAATCAGTTGAGCCGTGTCGGGTTGGTAACGGCGGTGCGGGGTAAAAACGGTGGAATACGATTGGGTAAACCTGCCGAGCAGATTCGAATTGGTGACGTTGTGCGCGAGCTTGAGCCACTCTCTTTGGTGAATTGCAGTAGTGATTTTTGCCATATAACGCCCGCTTGCCGCTTGAAAGAAGTGCTTAATCAGGCGGTACAGAGTTTCCTTAACGAGCTGGATAACTATACTTTGGCTGACATGATCCAAGATAATACTCCGCTCTATAAGCTATTACTTGTTGAGTAGTTTTTATAATAAAACATGTGTATGCCCAATAAATTTGCAAGGTGCAGCCAACCCCCTGCAACTTTAAGTCCAAAGGGGATACAACCTGCTGCTGACAACGGAGGAACCGCAATGTCACAAGATCCATTCTTGGAACGAGAAGCAGAGAAATATGAGTCACCAATCCCTAGCCGGGAATTCATTTTGGCTCATCTCGCAAAGCGCGAAACACCTGCCAGCCGTGAAGAGCTGGCCAATGAACTTAATCTCACCGGCGAAGAGGCTTTAGAGGCTCTGCGTCGCCGCCTGCGCGCGATGGAGCGTGATGGGCAGTTAATCTTCACCCGTCGTCAGTGCTACGCCTTGCCGGAGCGCCTGGACTTATTACGCGGCACTGTTATTGGTCACCGTGATGGTTTCGGTTTTTTACGGGTTGAAGGCAGCAAAGACGATCTCTATCTCTCCGCGGAGCAGATGAAAACCGCAATTCATGGCGATGTGGTATTGGCCCAAGCCGTTGGCGCTGATCGCAAAGGCCGCCGTGAAGCGCGTATCGTGCGGGTACTGGTGCCGAAAACCAGCCAGATCGTTGGTCGCTACTTTACCGATGCGGGCACGGGCTTTGTTGTACCTGATGATGGTCGCTTGAGTTTCGATATTCTGATCCCGCCAGAGGCGATTAACGGCGCACGAATGGGCTATATGGTGGTGGTTGAGTTGACTCAACGCCCGACTCGTCGTACCAAAGCGGTAGGTAAGATTGTTGAGGTCCTCGGCGAGAACATGGGCACCAGCATGGCGGTGGATATTGCGCTGCGCACCCATGAGATCCCGCACACCTGGCCACCTCAGGTGGAAAAACAGGTCGCAGACCTGAAAGAACAAGTGCCGGAAGAGGCGAAAAAGGGGCGGGTGGATTTACGCAACCTGCCATTGGTCACCATTGATGGCGAAGATGCCCGTGACTTCGATGACGCCGTGTATTGCGAGAAAAAACGTGGCGGCGGCTGGCGTTTATGGGTTGCCATTGCGGATGTCAGCTACTACGTGCGCCCGCGCACGGCACTGGATGATGAAGCCCGCAGCCGTGGTAACTCAGTCTACTTCCCATCGCAAGTGGTCCCGATGCTGCCGGAAGTGCTGTCAAACGGTCTCTGCTCTCTGAATCCGCAGGTCGATCGCCTGTGTATGGTGTGCGAGATGACCATCTCCTCACAGGGTAAGCTTTCGTCTTATAAGTTCTACGAAGCGGTAATGAGCTCCCATGCGCGTCTGACCTATACCAAAGTGTGGCGTATTATTGATGGTGAAGAGTCGCTGCGTGAGCAATATAAGCCGCTGGTGCCACACCTGTTAGAACTGCATACCATGTACAAGGCGATGGATCAGGCTCGTGCCGAACGTGGCGGTATTGCGTTCGAAACCGAAGAGGCCAAGTTTATTTTCAACGCCGAACGGCGCATTGAACGCATCGAATCGACTGTGCGTAATGACGCGCATAAGCTGATTGAAGAGTGCATGATTTCGGCGAATATCGCCGCCGCGCGTTTTGTGGAAAAACATAACGAGCCAGCCCTGTTCCGTGTGCATGACCGCCCAAGTGATGACCATATCTCAGCGCTGCGTAGCGTGCTAAATGAGCTGGGTCTGACACTCGGTGGTGGCCTGAAACCTGAGCCGAAAGACTATGCGGTGCTGATGGATGAAGTAGCTGATCGCCCGGATCACGAGATGCTGCAAACCATGTTGCTGCGCTCGATGAAACAAGCGATTTACGATCCGGAAAACCGCGGTCACTTTGGCCTGGCGCTGGCCTCCTATGGTCACTTCACCTCGCCAATTCGTCGCTATCCTGATTTGGCGATGCATCGGGCTATCAAGTACCAGCTCGCCAAAGAGCAGGGCAATGTGAAAGAGCGCTGGACACCGACCGGCGGCTGGCACAGTGAGTACGAAGAGATGCTGCAATTGGGCGAACACTGCTCAATGACTGAACGCCGCGCGGATGAAGCCACCCGCAATGTAGCCGATTGGCTGAAGTGCGACTTCATGCAGGATCAGGTGGGCAAAGAGTTCACCGGTATTATCGCCAGTGTCACCGGTTTTGGCTTCTTCGTGCGTCTCGACGATCTGTTTATTGATGGTTTAGTGCATGTTTCCAGTCTGGACAATGACTACTATCGTTATGACAATATCGGCCAACGGCTGATCGGCGAATCCTCCGGTATGGTTTACCGCTTGGGTGATACCGTGGAAATTCGCGTGGAAGCGGTGCATATGGATGAGCGCAAAATTGATTTTGCTCTGGTTTCCAGTGCGCGTAAGCCGCGTGGCGAGGGCAAAACCGCCCGTGATAAGGCGAAGAAAGCAGATGGTCAACGTAGTATGCGCGATACCTCCTCAAGCCGTGGCGGTCGTGGTAGTTCATCCGGTGCGCCGCGTCGTGACCGTGCGCCAACGGGGGATCATGCTCCGGCGGCGGCTGGGCAAAAACGGCCTCGTCGCGCTAAAAAACCAACGAACTTCGAGCCAGACAGTGCTTTCCGTCCGGTAGATGCCGCGGCAACCTTGGACGACAAAGCGATCGCGGAGAAAAAAGCCAAAGCGAAAGCGAAAAGAGCCTCCGCTAAAACGAAAAAAATTGCCGCCACCACCAAGGCTAAGCGCGCGAAGAAGAAAACCAGTAGCGACCAGTAATAGCCGCTGTTGCCGGGTGGCTTCGGTCACCCGCATTAATTTAATCATTGGCAGGCAAATTATCTTGTCAGCCAACACATGTAAAAGAGCATCATGAGCGAAATTATTTACGGCATTCACGCCGTCAAAGCCCTGCTAGACAACGACCCACAACGTTTCCTGGAAGTTTTTATTCTGAAAGGTCGTGATGATCGTCGCCTACAGCCATTGGTCGCGGAGCTGGAAGCTGCCGGTTTAGTGATTCAGGTTGCCAACCGCCAATGGCTGGACGCGCAGGTTGAGGGGGGAGTCCATCAAGGGATCGTGGCGCGGGTACGTGAAGGGCGCCAGTATCAGGAAAATGATCTGCCGGCCTTGCTGAAAAGCGTGGAGATGCCTTTCCTGCTGGTGCTGGATGGTGTCACTGATCCACATAATCTGGGCGCTTGCTTACGTAGCGCGGATGCCGCCGGTGTCCACGCAGTTATTGTGCCACGTGATCGCTCCGCACAGCTCAATGCCATCGCCAAAAAAGTGGCCAGCGGCGCGGCGGAAAATGTGCCATTGATTAAAGTGACGAATCTGGCGCGCACCCTGCGAGTGCTGCAAGAGCACAATGTATGGATTGTGGGCACGGCGGGTGAAGCGGACCACACTCTGTATCAGAGCAAAATGACTGGCCCGATGGCGCTGGTGATGGGGGCTGAAGGTGAAGGTATGCGCCGTTTAACTCGCGAACACTGCGATGAGCTGATCAGCATTCCTATGGCAGGGACCGTTTCTTCGCTAAACGTGTCGGTTGCCACTGGTGTCTGCTTATTTGAAGCCGTGCGCCAGAGAGCGCTAAAAGCTTAATTCTTCTTTCGCCACATTGCTTCAAGAGCCAGCACTTACCTATGTTGGCTCAGATTGATGGCAAACTCCGATGACTCGATCAGGAACGGTGAGGACAGGCGGAAGAGTAAAGCGTCCGCGCCACGGATGGCGCGGCTCGAGCCTCCAAGGATGGATTTACGGCGTCTTTACGATCTGCTTGTTCTCACCGCCGCTGGCACTTTGTCAATGCCCTCAGCCAAAAAGCCAACATTCACCGATGTTGGCTTTTTTGTATTTTTAATAGCGGGAATTAATCTAAATTATCAGCGATATATCGTTGTTTGATCCCTGTTTGTGATGAGTCTGTCAGCAAAAACCCCCACCTACACCATACTTAACCCTGATTTGTTAATGCCTATTGCCAACTGATCAACAGGACGGTATCTAAATGGAGGAAGGTATGGAGTGGCAGACTCACTTGGTTTTCAATCAGCCGGAACCCTTATCAAACAGCAATTTATTTCTGTCTGATATGGCGTTACGAGAAGCAGTGATGCGGGAACACGCAGGTTGGGATGGAGAGGATCTCTCTCTGATGGGGCTACAACTTGGTTCGCAGGAGTCACTGGAGTTAGGGCGACTGGCAAACAATAATCCTCCTGAATTATTACGTTACGATGCAGCTGGTCAGCGCTTGGATCAGGTGCGATTTCACCCTGCGTGGTATGTGTTGATGCAGGAGCTGATCAAGCACCGGGTGCATAATCTGCCCTGGCAAGAAGATGCCCGCATTGGCTCCTTTGTGGCGCGTGCGGCACGTTTTATCCTACATGCGCAGGTGGAGGCAGGGTCACTATGCCCAATCACCATGACATTTGGTGCCATTCCACTGTTACAACAATCTCTCCCACCCTTATTTCAAAACTGGTTGCCGCCGCTGCTCTCAGATCGCTATGACTCTCATCAGGCTGTTGGTAGCCAGAAACGGGGCTTATTGATTGGCATGGGGATGACCGAAAAACAGGGGGGGTCTGATGTGCTCAGCAATAGCACCCGTGCCGAGCCGCTGGAATCACGCGGCAATGGTGAGGCTTATCGACTGGTAGGACACAAGTGGTTTTTCTCCGTGCCGCAAAGTGATGCACACCTAGTGTTGGCACAGGCCGAGGGGGGCTTATCCTGCTTCTTCCTGCCTAAAATATTGCCCGACGGCACCTATAACGCCATTCGATTAGAGCGGCTGAAAGATAAACTTGGCAACCGCTCAAATGCCAGCAGTGAAGTTGAATTTGATCATGCCACCGCCTGGCTCTTGGGGGATGAGGGCGACGGCATTCGCCAAATCCTGAAAATGGGCGGATATACCCGCTTTGATTGTGCGTTGGGTAGTCATGGCCTGATGCGCCGTGCCTTCTCTGTCGCGCTGTATCATGCCTGGCAGCGACAGGCTTTCGGCAAGGCATTGGTTGAGCAACCCTTAATGCGGCAGGTGCTGAGCCGCATGGCATTGCGTCTGGAGGGGCACACGGCCTTGCTGATGCGTTTAGCGCGTGCATGGGAAAAGCCCAATGAGGCTCACGAGCAGATATTCAGCCGGCTGCTCACCCCGGCGGCGAAGTACCGAGTCTGCGGGCAGGGCAGTGCTTTTGTCGCCGAGGCGATGGAAGTGCTGGGCGGGATCGGTTATTGCGAGCAGAGTGAACTGCCACGGCTGTATCGTGAAATGCCGGTCAACAGCATTTGGGAAGGTTCCGGCAACATTATGTGCCTGGATGTGCTGCGGACATTGCGCAAACTACCCGCAGCAATCGACGTGCTACAGCAAGAGTTCTACCCGGTGCGCGGGCAAAGCCGATTGTTTGATCGCGCATGGCGACAGTTGCAGCAGCGGATTAAAACTCCCAAAGAGGAGCAGGGGCGAGCGCTCACTCAGCAACTCTTTGATCTGTGCTGCGCCGCGCAATTACTGCGTTTTGCCTCGCCACCACTGGCTGATGCCTGGTGCCGCATGACACTCGACCATCGTGACCAATATATGTTACCCGAGGCCATTTGTGCGCCGCTATTGAGCCGTGCAACGGGGCTATCGATATAACATTTATTTGTACAACAGGGCGTTAGCATACCAAGTGCCGGGGTAAATACTGTCTGACATCATGATAATCAAATAGTAGGGCGCGCCGCTGGCGTTAGCCCTACGCTTAATTTCTGCCTCTACATCCATTGGGCTGCCAAATACCTGAGCTGAGACAGTCCCCACTTTTTGCAAGTTGAGGCTCTGGGCGCGGGTGATTTCTTGTGCGTAAGGCTGAATCGCCGGTGGAGGAGCTGGCGTGACATGCAAAGCACTGCAAGCCGATAGCCCCAAAGTGATCAGTAAGAACACCACCGCATGTTTTATTGTCATCTTTACCTCTTCGCTACTGATTTAAGTACCGCGCCGCGTATAAAGGGTAATATCTTGAAAGAAATTGATTTAAGACTTTATAACCTTATTTAGGCACACTGCATTTATCCAGTATAAGCCTGTTTTTCGAGCTTACATTGCACCGATAAATACTCCGCCTGATAAATATAGGATTGCCGCCATGATTGAGATGTCGCTGGAAAGCATTAATGGTATTGAGGTGATACATTCTGCCCCTGCGGGCCAGCGCCAGCAACCGCTACCGACCATTTTCTTCTATCATGGCTACACCTCGTCAAAAGAGGTCTACTCCTATTTCGCCTATGCCTTCGCGCAAGCCGGTTTTCGCACTATAGCACCTGATGCCGATATGCACGGTGCGCGCTTTAACGGCAATGAAACTCAGCGGTTATCCCACTTCTGGGCGATTTTAAAATCAAACATTGATGAGCTACCGGCACTTAAACAGCATTATCAGCAGGCTGGATTGATTGATGGCGATCGTATCGGTGTGGCGGGCGCATCAATGGGGGGAATGACCACATTGGGGGCGTTTGCCCGCTATCCGTGGGTGAGTGCTGCCGCAAACTTTATGGGGTCAGGCTACTTCAGCTCACTGGCACACAGCCTGTTTCCTCCGCTGGAGGCGGGACAACAGGTCAGCCCGACGGTATTCGAGCGCCGCTTAGCACCGCTGGCAGATTATGATCTCACTCATCAGTTGGACGTCATTGCCGGGCGGCCATTATTGGTTTGGCATGGGGAGGCGGATGATGTGGTGCCCGCAGCGGAGAGTGAGCGGTTAGTGCAGGCGCTGAGGGCCAGCGGGGGTGATCAGCATCTGACCTATCTGACAGAAGCGGGGATTGGCCATAAAATTACCCCGACAGCACTCAGTGCTGGAGTGAGATTCTTCGCAAAACACTTATAAAACGGTATGAGCGGTTAAGAATCAAGGGGATAAAAGCCCCCCGGCAAACCGGGGGGAAGGGCATATAACGGGCTATTTTGGTTGTTGGTCGTCGTATTCACTGGTGTTGTATTTTTACTGCAGGGTCTAACGATAAATCTCTGCATTCACCCGAATGGAGCTGTTGCTACCTGGTTCATGCATCTGAGTGATGTGGTAGGCCGTTGCGCCGCGTTCATCAGCCATTTTGCTGATTTGCGCCACGGCATCATCCGGTGAAACCACATTGTGGTTAAGGGATATTTCGCCAATGCTGACACGTTGCTGCTGCATGGCCTCCTGACGGCTGATCTCCGTGGCGGCAAAGGTGTTGGCGGAGAGTAGTAAACTCAGTGTGGCTACGATGATGAGTGTACGTTTCATAGGTGACTCCAATATCTTATTTACTTAGTTTGAATAACTTTCAGTTTGCTTCGCCGCTTGTTATGCGGTGGATGTAAATAATTCTAGTCGCTTTTGTTAATTAAAAAATACACGAAGATTGATTCACTTGGTCAAAAAAAGTGAACAATATTTATGTTGAGCTAATGATTTCATTGAAAGATTTAGCAGACTAATGGATCGATAACCATTGGTTAATTAATGAACAAAAAGTGCGATTTTTACTGCGTAATGGTCAGAATAAGAATAAATCCCCGTCAGTCCTTGAGTTTCCAGCGGCCCGCAAGTATAGTTACGCGTCATTTTTCAGCCGCACACAAACACGTTCCTTGCCTCCATGGGCCGCGGTTGACCCTATCAGGAGGCTGAATAATCCGTAAGGAGCAATAATCGATGCGTCATTACGAAATCGTTTTTATGGTCCATCCTGACCAAAGCGAACAGGTTCCGGGCATGATCGAGCGCTATAGTGCAACTATCACTAATGCTGCTGGTACGATCCACCGTCTGGAAGACTGGGGCCGCCGTCAACTGGCTTACCCGATCAATAAACTGCATAAAGCTCACTACGTTCTGCTGAACGTTGAAGCCCCGCAGGAAGCGATCGATGAGCTGGAAACAAACTTCCGCTTCAACGACGCCGTTATCCGTAGCATGGTTATGCGCGTTAAGCACGCGGTAACTGAAGCATCACCAATGGTTAAAGCGAAAGACGAACGCCGTGAGCGTCACGACTTCGCGTCAGAAGCCAATGATGATTCCGAAGCTGGGGATTCTGAAGAGTAATTGCCGTGGTGACCACTAATCGTCTGGTACTCTCTGGCACTGTGTGCAAGACCCCGGTTCGAAAAGTAAGTCCTTCTGGTATCCCGCATTGTCAATTTGTGCTTGAGCATCGATCAACACAGCAGGAAGCCGGATTTAGCCGACAAACATGGTGCAGAATGCCTATCGTTGTTAGCGGACAAACGTCACAAGCATTAACTCACAGTATAACGGTCGGCAGTCAGTTAACCGTTGAAGGCTTCATTAGCTGCCATCAAGGCCGCAATGGGCTGAACAAACTGGTTCTGCATGCCGAGCAGATTGAATTTATAGATTCTGGAGACTAGCCTAATGGCACGTTATTTCCGTCGTCGCAAGTTCTGCCGTTTCACCGCGGAAGGCGTTGTAGAGATTGATTATAAAGATATCGCTACGCTGAAAAACTATATCACTGAAAGTGGTAAAATTGTCCCGAGCCGTATTACCGGTACTCGTGCAAAATTCCAGCGTCAGCTCGCTCGTTGTATCAAGCGCGCTCGCTACCTGTCTTTGTTGCCGTACACTGATCGTCATCAGTAATCGGCCACTGTCCATTAACGACTTTGAGAGGATAAGGTAATGCAAGTTATTCTGCTTGATAAAGTAGCAAACCTGGGCAGCCTGGGTGACCAAGTGAACGTTAAAGCGGGCTACGCTCGTAACTTCCTGGTTCCACAAGGTAAAGCTGTTCCGGCAACTAAGAAAAACGTCGAGTTCTTTGAAGCACGCCGTGCAGAATTGGAAGCCAAATTGGCTGACGTTCTGGCTGCAGCTGAAGCTCGCGCAACCAAAATTAACGAACTGGTCAGTGTCACTATCGCTTCTAAAGCAGGCGATGAAGGCAAACTGTTCGGCTCTATCGGTACTCGTGACATCGCTGATGCTGTAACTGCAGCTGGCGTTGCCGTGGCCAAGAGCGAAGTTCGTTTGCCGAATGGCGTTCTGCGTACTACTGGTGAGCATGAAGTTCACTTCCAGGTACACAGCGACGTATTCGCAAAACTGAACGTGATCGTGGTTGCAGAAGCGTAAGTTACGCTGCTGTTAACCTGCTAAAACGCCAGCCTCGTGCTGGCGTTTTGCTTTTTGGTCAATGGGAAATTCACCGTTAATGAGGGGCTCGCTGAGGTGTCAGGAGGCAGATTCCTGCGGTAAAATATCAAATTCACACTCTTCAGCAGCCACGTCTGAACAGAGGTAGAATTCAAGTAAAGAAGACTGCTGGTACTTCCAGTGAGGTTTTCCACTGATGGAGACCAACCAGGTTTTGTTATCGTAGTACATGTCTATCTGCTTACCCTCGGTCTCCAGGTTATAGGTACACTTTTGAAAATTCCCCTGATCAATGAGGTTACCCTTATCTCTATCACTATCGAGAATCAATAGAGCTTCGCTGAAATCTTTAATTGCACTTTGCGCGGGAAGGGGGCCTTGCAAGAGGCCAATCCATTCTCCACCCTCCGTCGTTTTAGCCGTATAACTTGCCCCTACCTGTGTGATGGTATCAATCGCTGGGCAATGCTGGGTGGCGAATAGGCTAAACGGCGTAAGCAGTAATACAAAAGCTAAATTATATTTCATATCATAATCACTCCCTTTATTTATGAATATGGCTATCTGGTCATGGATGGCGTTAACCATCCAGAAAATAACCTAATTCGGGAGAGGCAAAGTGGCAATATCAAAGAAAATAACAGGTGAGTTAGAAGTCGTTAAGGGTGGTGATTAACGATCGCGGCGATAACTGCCATCGCTCTGCCGAGTAAACAGCACTTCGGTGTTGGCGGTGGTTTCAATGGCCAGTGCGGCAACCACGCCTTGTGCATCCAGCATGATTTTGACCTCTTGCCCCGCTTTCAGGTTACTCAGTGGTTTATCACTGCCTTCAACCTGCGCCATCGCAAAGACCTCATTGACCGGCAGATTATTGTCACGGAATAGCTGCGCCAATGTTTTCCCTGATTGAATCTGATAACTCTGCCAGTTGCCTTGCAAAGTATTAGGAATAGCGGGAGGAGCCACCGTTGGGGGTGGCGAAGCATCAAGATTATCCTGTAATTGGGCCTGTAGCGGCACCTCAGTAGAGGGTGCGCTAATGGGGAAGGTGCGGTCAGTATTATCGCGTGATACAGGCCACAGCAGTGCCAGCAGCAACACAGCGGTGACGATGATTATCCAGCGACGGTGGAAGAGCGGTAATGGCTCCATCCACTGAAAATTGTCCGGCAAATGCCAGATTTTCAGCAGTTGCCCTTTGATGCCTTTTTCTGGTGTGGCGGTGGCCACAGCTTCAGGGGCAACACTATTTTCCGCAGCGGCATCATCCTCAACAGGTAAAATGTGTTCGGATGGACTCACTTCGGAC
>NZ_CAWQAF010000032.1:0-17450 GCF_963892745.1 Yersinia sp. Marseille-Q3913
TTTTACACCATAATTCCCCGATCCCTTGGTCTACTTTTGCACAATATTTAACACACACGCTCTTTAAAGGCTTCTTGCTCCTGAGCCAGCTCCCCACTGGCTTCCATTGCTTTTAGCCTGTTATCAATGGTGGTCAGCATATCCTGTTCATGGATAGGATAAAGGTCGCCCCATGTACCGAGATCAGCGGCTTGAATCATTGTTGAAGTAGATAACGCCGCGACCAGCAGAAGATGTTTCATTGACGCCCTCCCGCCATCCGGACGGCGACATCTCGCTGAATTGTATCGGTAATGTCTTCTGCTCCCGCCACAACTGAGGGTACAACCAAAATGACTGCGCGGTGCTTTCTCTGGTATTCCCCCAAGCTGCTTTCCAGTGATTCAGTGAATCTGCCAGCGAGCAGAGCGCTCTGTTCTTCACTGAGTGACTTTTTGGCTGTTTGATCCATAAAGGCATCGACCGTTCCCTTCATATCGAATGTAACCGTAGTCGGTGCCATCCACTGCATAAGCAACAGGGCAATACCTGCATTCAGCACTAACATGCAAGCAGCAACCATCGCGACGGGCCGGATACACCGGTTTCGGCGTTTGCTACGGATCTTTTTTTCTGAGGTAGTGGCGTCTGCCTGGTTTGTCATGGTTATGCTGCCTCCGTCCAGTTTTCCAGTTCCTGCATTTCTTCTGGGAAATTACGTAATGCCAGTTCATACACAGCCTCATGGATATCAACACCCTGACTGCGTTTTTGCTGAAGGAATTCGAAGTCCTTCCCTTGTGAACTGAACATTGCACGGCTGAGTGGGTCGACAAATAATCGATGGAAAGAGCTGGTATCGTTAATGCGGAGCATAAAGGAACTGAACCACTGATCTTTGGCATCGCCGAACTTATTGATCACCTGCCGCTCATGGTCACTAAATTGGTCTGGCCGATGCTGGTTATAGGCTTTAAATTCTGCGGTATCTTGTTTGAGAATGACTTTAAAGGCTGAGTTACCCCATGCAGCTTTGGCGGCACTGGAGGCTTCATCTGCATCAAAGTCTTTGATATTTTGGCTGATGGTAATAAATGAACCAAGGTGTCGCCGGACGGTGCGATAACCGGTTTCGATAAACGAACCCACTTTTTCGTTTTTAAAATTGAGGAGCTTCCACCCTTCATCAATGACACACAATTTTCGCTGACTACGCGGACTGCGGTACATCTTCTCTTCGATATAGATGATGAGTGAGAACATCACAGCGGCCAACAGTGCGGGCTTATCCTGCAAACCACCCAACTCAAGCACGATTAATCGGGCATCATCTCTCAATGATGGCTGGTCACTGTTGAAATAATCCCCATAGATGCCATTGGTGGTATATTTTTGCAGTAGCTCAATGATCTCATCCATACGACCAGTGATACGGTCAGATTTTTCATACTCCTTCGCATGACGGGCGTCTGTCAGATAGGCAACCACATCATCGATACGGGCTTTATTCTGTTTTTGGTTCCAGGCATTCATTACCGCCTTAAGCAACAAATCCTCATGCACTTCATCCAGCGTGCCGTTCGGGCTGGCAAGCACCGCCAACTGGTCACGAATGCGTTCACCGGACTCACTGATATCACTGATGTTGGCAAATGGATTAAACTTGAGTGACTTACCATCGAGATACACGCCGCCGACGTTCTCGCAGAACGACTTATAACCGTCGCCCATATCGAAAACCCAGCCAATCCCACCTGAATCCAACACGCTGCGGATAATCGGTTGAACTAGCCCTGTCTTACCGGCTCCCGATGTCCCCGTTACCGCCATGTTGTAGTTGGTATTGCCCATGCCTGAACCATAGATATCAAGAAAAGAGAGTTGATTGCGGTAGGAAGGGGCGAGAAGACCGCTCTGACATAAACGGTTATCGGCAATGACTGGCAATAAATTGACCACTTGGGTACTTTCAGCCCGACAAGTCGCCCCGCTAGCCTTAATGTCGTCCCACAACCCTTCAGCAGCCATAAACGGAAACATCGCCATATAGTTCCGCATCTGCATATAGGTGGGGCTATACATACGCAATCCGTTCTTTTTGAAGGTATTGAGTACTTGCTGTTCGCAGATCAACGCTGCGTTATCATCATCGGCGCAGAAAGTGGTGATATTAAAGTAATAACGGACCACGCAAGACTGATTACTGTTCAGGCGTTCGCGGAGTTCGCCCCACTCTTTCGCCTGCCGGACAACGCCAGGAAATAGTTTGGCGTAAGGGGTTCCCGCCTTTTTGTCCAAATCCAGAAATTTGCGTCCGGCTTCATTTTGTGTGCTGACCTGATCCTCAGCTTCTAGCGTAAAGGTAATAACAAAAGGACTGGCGATAGTGAGATCAGGACTGAGCAAATTGCAGATATTGTCTCCCCCATGCCAAAGGAAAAAGATATCCGGGTTAGTTTCCAGCATAAAATTCATGATGCGGGTTTTAGACTTTCCACCTTTTGGCTTATTCAGGGTGAGCGTCAGATAATCCGGCTTAACAAGCAAATCAGTACTTCGATCGATACATTGACGATGCATATCGTCATAAGCACTGATTTTGACAGGATCGGTGTAGAGTTCATCCTGCCGGTGATTGGCCATCTGGCTAACGATATTGACGAACTCCTGCTGCGAAACCGGAACGCTGGAAATTTTGGCGGAGTCCAGCGAAGCACGAATAACCTTCAGCAAATGGGTCAGTTCGGTAATCGCTGCCGTATCCCTTTTTTTGGTTTTCATCGCATAGGAGATATAGAGGCGATAATCACGCAATGTCAGCGGTAAGTGGGTAGGACTGTTGAACTGGTGCTGTGCAGCACGTTGATAAAATGCCCGTGTTATCTGATTAAATCGGTCTGCGTGTTCACCTTTCCAACGAAAGTCAGCAATGCCTGAATCAATCTGTTCACCGACTAATCGGCTGGAAACAAGATGGAAAGAGATAGGTGTCTGTCGCGGCAATTTACTCTTCACCAAATCGTCCAACACCTGAATAATATGCTCGTTCGCCCCAATTAGCGGCACGGCCTGAAGCATAAAACCGAGTGAACCATTATTGATAAACAGGCCGCTATCTTCATCGTAATCACGGTAGGGCAACATGCTACTGACCTGTGGGAACTTCATTTCACCCAGCGTTTTGTTCGCCTGTGCGGCACCATCGGGCGAGGTAAATCCAGAAATCAATCGGTTTACCGTCTCAACAAGACGTTCCATTACTTAATCCTCAATAAACTGATTGTGGTAACTGCCAGCGGCTAGCATCTACAACAAAAGACACTCGGCCTGGCTGGTGAAAAACATCATTGGCATCAACCCACGGCGCTACCCAAACATTGGCCATCGTCTCCACGGAGCGTTGAGGGCGAGTTTCACCTAAGTTGTCACAGCGCTGCTGCGGACAAGAAGCAGCAGTAATAACCGGCATGACGGTTCGCACCGGAGCGGGTGCAACGGGCTTAATGGTGGAGGCGGCAAACATTCTGTTTTGTGTCGTGTGACTTACTGGCTTGCTCTCGCTAGCGCGGGCTGGTGATGTGATAACAGGACGAGCAGGTAACGGCGGTGACATTACAGGTGCTGAGGCTTGCGGCGGTAAATTAACCAGTCCAGGCAATACGGCCGCACCCTGCTTTCCCTTTGATGAGTCCGTTTTCATTCTGGCTTTTTGATTGGCCTGATCCATGGTCATACAACGGTCAGTCGTGGTTTCATTACATTCAAAATCACCACTCACGCCAGCACAACCTGCCAGCAAAAATAAGCTACCGAGTACGGGAAATAAAAAAGCATATTTCAAACGATTATTCCCCCCCGTTTCAATCTGATTCTGCATTTTCATTTATAGTTTCCTTTAAATATAAATAACCACGGGTGCATGAATTGAAAAAACACATTTAATTCATGAAAGATTACTGGGTTGGTTTTATACACACTCAATTCAGATACGCTACCGCCTATCCCTTTTTAGCATCCGAGGGCATTAGCATAGAAACACATAAAAACAATAAGAAATAAAATTATCACTTCAGCGTCAAATCACAGGCAGCAAGGCTTTACTCAGTTGTGTCAGACCATAAAAACAAGCTCATTCATTACTAGGCCAACTCAAACCATTCTATTTATATATATACAGATCTTAAATAGCAGATAATGTTTTACGTAATGGAAATAGCCCTATTTAAATACACCAAAATATTAATCACCTTCATTTGAATATATAACGACTATTCCTGCGACGGATGAACTAAATCACCAACTTTCAAATCTTTCAATTGGTTCATCATATTGGGTGTACTGAATTTCTCTTCTGGCGGCTGTTGCTGTTGTTGAGTTTTTTTAGCCTTTTTATTACGAACTTCCTCAATTGACTCCAACTGGAAGCCATCTTGGAAAACCACTGTGACTTCATTTCCAGCACCAATAGGGATAACAGGGTGATATTGTTCCGCTCTTTTTATGTAGTACTCGCTCAGCGTCTTAGCTGCCTGACTTGCGCCACCACCGAGGCCAGCCTGGCCGATATCAGCCGCGCCCATGCGCGCGGTTGCACCGATCCCGACTTGCGGAGAAGCGGCTTGTTCAATGCCCTTCCCAATGCCATCAACAAACCCTGCCCCAAACGCCCAACCAAGAATTTTGCCGTTTCTCATGACAACTTGGCCTTTGATGCCGTTTTTACCCATAAAAGAAACATGGCCAGCAATCTTTTGATCGATAATGTCGTCACCAAGGTGGCAACTGATACTTCGTGTACGAACTTCTGCCCGTTCGCTTGAAACGTCACCATATGCTGCCGCATTGACAAAACATCCCGTCAAGTCGTACTCACGATCATTCGGCATCTGGACTTTACCGGTTAACCTGAATTGCATCGGTGACATATTCTGCGCCCCTGTGACCGCCGCATTAGCATCGGCTCCTTCAATAACCAGCGACTCGGCATAACTGCCCGAAGGGATATAAGGTAATTTTGGTTTCGTAGAAACTTCTTCAAACGTAAAGGGTGTTGAATCAATGGTGCCGGGCTTCTGCATCGGAGCCATTGGTGTAAATGTTGTTTGTCCTTGCGGAGTCGCCCCCATTCCCGGATAAAATTGTGTTGGCGGCGGCACATTTCCATTTTGTGGAACAGTGGCTATGGACGGACTCGGTTCATCAGACGGCGCATTACTGAAAGCATCCAGCTGTGATTGGAGCGTCTTGTTCATATCTTCCAGTTCATTAATCCGGCCTTGATCGCCTTTCCGGTCACGAGAGATTAACCCTAGCTCTTTCCGTAACGTGTCCATTTCTTTACGAATTTCTTTATTTGTTGTTTGCGTTTCAGTAATAGCATTACGCTGAACTTTATCGTCAAACGTTGTATTAACCACCCCAGTCATATCTGGTGCAGGTTCTTTATTTGCTCTCTTTGTAGCAACTTCGTTTTTGATAGAGAACGTGGATGCATACCAGCCTGTTCCTACCGCAACCGACAAACCAATGACCGTAGCGACCAATAAGGCTATCTGCTTGCGTTTTGTCAGTGAATTAATGTTCGCCACTGTTCACCTCCAGCCCTTGGGTGATATAAATCGAAATAGAAGCTCCGGGAAGTAATGTGCTTGTCCGTAGACCCAGCATGACGGCACGAACCCCCTGCCGCCAAAAGTCTTGTTCTTTCAATGAAACAGCGTAACTATGTGGATTCTGGACACGATAACGAACAATTCTTAAGGCATTACCCACCCAGGCTTCTTCCGCCCGCATCGACAAACCTACGGGTGCGGAGAGTCTGTCATTACTGATATCAGTTGGTGCATAACTTTCTGGTATCCGGCCTTGTAGTGCTGCCTTGTTCAACTCAACCAATAATGACTCATAGGGTTGTGATGTTTCCCATACTCTTGCCTCAGGGCGAGGTAAGGGCTTGGACGCTAATAAACGGTAACTGCGCCCCTCTCCTTTCCGTGGTGTAGCTTGAATAGAAAAAACCTGACCCTGCTCCGTCTCGATAAAAACAGTAAAGGGTTTTTCGCTATTAGATGAAAATAGAACCCCACCATCCTTCGTACTGTGTTTATCCGTTAATGTGCCAGCAGCACTATTGATGACAACAACGCGGTCACCAGGAATAACGACCAGATTTGGATTGGTATTACTGATTGCCAATTGAAATTGACCGTTAGCCGGAAACGAGAATGTTTGTGGTTCTGTGACGGCATCGGCAGCGCCCGAGGACAAGAATCCAAGAACGAAAATGCCAATCAAACGAGGATTATTTTTTTTCATCATCGACCTCGATAAAAGCAACAATACTGGTCATGCCGTCTGCATAATCCAGCTTGAGGTTGTAATGTTTAGTTTCTGAACTTGGCTTGCCGTTACCGATCCATGTTTTTAAAAAACCTCTCACTTCAACAATGTTTTCAGCAGGAAAAACCTTAATACTGGTATTGTAAAATGCGGAATTGACCTCATTCTGCTTAATACGTCGCGCCTCTTCAGCAAGAGTGACCTTAAATTCAGGCTGTGCTCCGGGTTTGGCGAATGACACCAAAAACTGATGGTTTGCATCGACGGTTTCAGGGGAGACATTCAGCCGAAGAGAAAGAAAAGATAATGCCATCATCTGCATATAACCTGGGCTGCCATCTGCTTCTGATACAGAGAAAGGCGCAGAAAAACCCATAGGTGTCACAATAGTTTTTTGATGTGTAGACAGATAATGATTCTGCAAGCCAAGAGTGATCGTTCCCGCAAGACTCAGTACCAAAAGTGAAAATAATGAGATCAATGTAATTGCTATAATTTTATTGGATGAATTACGGGCAGTTAGCTCCATCTTAATATCCTATTAATTACTTTATCCATTGCCGAAAACTTGAGTCAGGTATTATCTTAAAAACGCCCCGGAACAGCATCGTAGGGAAATACCAATAAAGAAAGTTATATAGCCACATACTTCCTTTACCGCGTTTCGCGCTACGAATGCTAAACCAAATCAGCACCGCCATACCCATACCAAATAACGCTTTTTGAACCAATATCCCCCAAATTAAAACCGGGAATGAAGGTATTGCTTCGTCATAAGGAAGACCGAGTATGCGGCGCTGCTCACTCAATGTTTTCGGAAAACGATATTTTCTTAATTCGTCCTCCGTTCGCATAAAGATCCTTTAATTTACGCTACCAAACCGAACCCAATAGTTGTAAACACAATTACGACCGCAATACCAAAGAGCATGAACATATTTTTGGTTTTGATGTAAGTAATGATACCCACAATAACTTCAGCTAAGATAATCCACTTGGCGATTGATGATCCTGCACCAAAAGTACCAGTAACCGTTTCCTGACCTGCGGCCATTAAATCGTCCGCACGAACCAAGCCGGTATACGATAGAAGTACAAATAACGGCAGGAAGAATACCATCATCCATTTGGCGACTACTTGTTGTTTAGTTTTTTTGGCGCAGAAAGGCCCCATTGTCTTATTAGACAATTCCATGTTTAAACTCCATTTAGTAAAAGAAAAGTTATTTCGAATTCGGCATATTAAAATCACGCCGGAACAGAATGATAATTCTGTTCCTCCAGGACTAATTATGCTATTTATTCTCCATCATCTACGGTAAAACGTTTCCCCTAGTGTTGCAATATCATCAAAGTTCATTAGGTGATCATGAAGCCTTAGCGAGGCTTCTTTTGTCTTCGAACGTTGAGAACGCTCTGATGCTTTAGTTAACCTCTTATTCATTTCTCCAGTTAAATTAATAACAATAGAGACATTACTGTATTCTTTATCATCCGATGACATGTGAGTACCAAACCGATATGTAAATAATGGAACAATAATACTCAAGTTACAGAATAAAAATAGAGCCAATTCGGCTCCATTCTTAATAAAGTTTCGTTTTTGTTTTAATATCACAGCCATGTCTGACTGTCAGTAAAGCTATTTATAATACATTTCTCAATTCAATCTATTTTAATTAAATCATTAGGCATAGAAAAAAAACAGAAAACTACAGTATCAAATATTTAACATAAAGATACTTGCTAGGGAAATAATGTTCATACGAACATTTTTTGAATAATGCAACCAGAGCATCGACAGATTTTACGTTAGACTTAACAAACAATCTTTGAACGTTATTTTTTACCGTCCGTATTGATAAGTTAAGCTCTTGAGCAATCAAGCTATAACTTAATCCTCTCAATAAAAAATAGATAATATCCCATTCTCTTTTTGTAAAAGAAGAATTTGGTACTTCAAAATAAAGTGATTGTGGCAAATCATCGGAAAGCAATATGTCGTGAGAGTAAATTTCAGCCTTTCTTCCGTGGATTATAGTACCTGAAAAATCTCCACTTGAATCGAAAAATGGCATTTTATCAAAAAAGTAAGGTTGTAATACTCGATCTCTACCAAAGAAGTTAACTTCCAGACAACTTACTCTATCGCCGAGTTCTTGAACCTTACGTTCATGCGCATTATATTCGTCTTTTAAGTTAGAGACTATTAACCGCAAATCATGCTCTAAACATCCCCTTATATCGTATCCAGTAGGAATATTTAGTAGCTCAAGGTAAGCCTGATTGGCGTAGATAAAACGATAATTGCAATCTTTTGCCCCCCAAGGGTCGTGACTCCGCTCCCAACTAGAAATGTGTTGAGTTATCAGTTCAATAGAAATTGGTTGAGATCCTTCATCAGGATCTCTAACATGAGAACCAGCCATAACAGCCTCTCTATCCTTTAGGTTGTTTTTGGTCAGTTGGTAGTAGAGGTTGCCCCCTCTATTACCAACGCTTAAATAAATTTAACTTATGTAGTATAAGATTCCAGCATTACATAAACAAAGGGCGAAATGTTATATTTAAATCGATTTTACTATTTAATTCCTCGTACAAATCCAATCAATATAAATACAAGACATATCCTACGAACAGAATCAATCTTTCTCATCTTCTGATGGGAAAAAGTTAACCATTACACTATCCACATCACTTTTAATTTGAGTCGCCATTTCCTTATACTGGAATTTTGGCATAGCTTGTATTTCTGCATTAAAGGAATTTATGCCAAGAAGTTTTTGACAAATGAAGCTAGTTTTCATCATGTTCTCCAGCATAACTTTATTAAATTCAATCTGACTGAACCCCCCTTCGGATTTCTGTCGTTGCAACTTATATACGCGAATCCCCAGCTCAATCAGCATCGATGTTGTGTTAGAAACGTTTGCCTCGTCTTTACTTGCACCTTCACTTCGTTTGATATTTATAATATCTACAATCTCTTGCTCGATATCGTTACTAACAAAAGTTTGAATTCTTGGCATTTAACTAACCTTATTTAGTTCGAAAACTCACACATACTCTATGTTAGAGTATAATAACTAAAATGCAACCTAAAGATACTCTACAACATACTATATTGACGAGTATGTCACAGAGTGTACTCTCTCAAACCATATGAAAATGTTGAAATAGTACTAAAACACTCTGCATACACTCTAAAGAGAGTACATGCAGAGTGTGCTTATACTCTTGCAAACAATGAACTTTCTAACATGGAATATTATAATTTACATAACTAGCTGATTTTAAATATATATCATGCAAGATGAAATCTTGCGAGGGGTGTGATGTTTTCTTGTTGAAGGGGAGGTATTATTCACTATCTGTTGTTGAGGTCTTGCAAATATCTCGGGTTGGATTTTGTTTGTTAAAATGCCACTATAGCCAAAATTTTCATATCCAGGGAAATGAAGGTAATGAGAAAAGTTTTAATTCTACTTTTATTAGTAAGCAGCCAATCAGTCAATGCAGGGGATTGTTTTGATTTTGCGGGTCGAGATTACCAGATAGATCCAGATTTACTGCGTGCCATTTCTTTTCGTGAGTCCTCACATCGGGATAACGCCTTAAATGTTCAGACTAATGAAAAGTATGCCGTGGGTAGAATGCAGATATATTCTTCAAACTTTCAGCACCTATCTACTTTTGGTATCACTCCTCAACAGCTTTATGAAGATGGTTGCTTGAATATCTACACTGGCGCTTACTACCTTGCTATCGCATTCAAACGCTGGGGAGTGAATTGGGATGCCGTAGGTGCATATAATGCCGGATTCAAGAAAAATGCAGAGCAAGATAAAAAGCGGAAAAAATATTCTCAGGATGTCTACCAAACTTACATGCAGTACAAAAATAGCAAATGACGCTTGGCTAACCGATATACTTCAAACTTATCCACATATTAATATGAAATAAAGCCAGCTAAATTTTATCCCCAACAAGGGATAAAATTAGTGGGAGCGGCTTTTCATCGGGACAAGATGAAAAGAATTGATTGTTAATATGTGGGTAAGTTTGTCTAACTTGGGAGCCCCTTGGGGCAGACGGCAGATGCAAAAATCTTTTATTTTGCATCGGGTGGGCGGGGAATAAGATATTCACCCCTCAATGGGGAGAATATCTTACAGGCGCGGTAATCCCACCCTTTCTCTCAACAACCTATTCGTAACTGGAAAATATGTCATAGTTATTTTATTCTGTGAATTAGCCATTTAAATAGGGTCAGATGATTCTTGCTATTTTCAAAAACATCTGACTCTATAGTTTAAAATGAGTTCAACACAACTCTTGTCATTTCTCCTACATCATACAATTACGTTTTAAGCATTAGGCTTTCCAAGAGATATCTGGTATAGGATATAATCAGAGAGGGCGATTTTTTAGCCTAGCTTATTTTTGCGCGGATGTTATCTATTTCGGCCCCAACTCCATGACCATGCCAAAACTCTCCACTTCCAATACGCCATAATTCCCCCGCCTTGTATTTCTCTAAACTAATCTCTGTGTCGAACCTGTTCTTATATTTTTCTTTAAACAACTCTATTGCTTTCTCTGTTAAAATTTCACTGTATTCACGGTTAGTAAAAAGATACGACACACTCCCATAAACTTCGTTAAATGGTGTTGAAATAGATTCATAGATATCTTCCATACCGTTAAAACGTCCGCCTTTATACTTACTTATGATAGCCTTCACTTCATCTTCTATTGGACCATCAATCCAATTAACGTAAACACAATCGTAATTACGTTTACGCACTGAAAATTTTGTATTTGGAAATGCTGATTTTAATTCTTTGCGGATATTACTTGTGGCTAGAGTTATGTCACTATTACCTTGTGTTAGTTTTGCATATTCTGACGCTGTTTTAATATTTTCAACAGCCAGACTAAACGCCAAATTTTGCGCGGCTTCATCATCTAGCCTTTCCAATTCTACGGCTAATGCACTGCGATAAATTTTCACCACATCAGCGGCATTCATTACTTCATCGATAATAGTCCATTGAACACCACGTAAAATGCATTCTGGTAGTTTTTTGCTTAATGATCCTGATTCAAAAGCAATATCAAATCTTGCATTACCACCGCTGCATATAACACCACCAAAACTGTTGTTTACAGTGTCAGGCGATTGCTCTCCTTCAATGCCATAAATAACACCACGCCCGAGACTATAAAGATGGGTACTGACAACTTGACCAATAACTAATATTTTTTTGCTGGCTTCTTTCATCTGATGCTCCTTTGAGTCTGGCGTTTCGCCGATAATGAGAAGCGGCCTTCCGTCTCTCAATAGAGTTATTATACTATAAAAGCCATTTACATATCAATATTGATATGTAATAAATCACGCTATTTCTCAACATTTCGCATGCGAAATTTTATGCCCGTAAAGGCATCTTAGCGACAACGATACTTTCATGGATAATCCACTGGTGAGTGTCGCGTAAGCCAGTCGTAGGCTGTACACAGGCGTGAATATTCCGCAGACCAGTCCCTTTTACATACTTTAGCTCTCCCCTCTTTCACGGCCCTGACGAATATCCAGCACTGTTCGCGCTAGTTCATCGGGCCGTTTATACGAAAGATGGTTAGATAGAAATTGTAGGGTGCTCTATGCCACACGCTTTAGCGTAGCGAACAAGAGTCTCAACGCTGGATTTTGTGACATTATTTTCCATTCGGCTGACAGTTGAGGCATTTACCCCCATGACCTTAGCAACCTGAGCACTGGTTAATCCCGCCACTCGTCGCCATTCGGCTAAGGTAGCTTGTAAGCGCTCTTTACGCATTTCATTTTCAAGTGCCGCTTTGAATTCAACATCTTCCATCATTTCTGATTGTACTTGTGCATGCGTTTTATACTTTGTCATTTAGCATCTCCTCTAAACGCTGTATTGCTAGATCAATTTCACTTTTTGGGGTTTTTGGTGTCTTTTTGATAAATACCCTTAACAGAAAAATGCGCTCGCCTTTCTGATATACCCACAAACCTCGTGCAATATCCCTACCCATCGTTCGTATTTCATAAAGCCCATTGCCAAGCGGTTTTGTATCGGGTTCCCTCAGCTGACGGGGATCGATTTCTAGCTTACTGATTAATCTGGATAACTTTGCAGCAATGTTTGGAGGCAGTGATTTCACTTCTTTTTCAGCTTCATAATGGTAGATTACTGTGAACATCTGCCCGCCTAAGTCCTTAAGTTAGAATTGCATTATAATGCAAGTTGTACTGTAATGCAATATCATCTCCATTCCTTTGCTCTTAAAATCTATTATAGCGGCCTGATATTACACTCGCGGAGGTAGCATATTGGGATACTGGCGCGCAACTATTGCATTCATTTCATCGACTAAATCCATGCGAGAAAAAACGACGTGACATGAGCCTTTTTTAAATACTCTCAACGAAAAATAGTCGCTGGTAAACATGGAACCCCAGTTTTCCTGTCTGAACCATTCAGCAAATTGGGAACCAGTACCACTACGATGATCGAGCGTGTTTTTCCTGTCCAGCAAATCACAGGCTTTTGTTAAATCATCGATTTTTGTTCTACCCCGTGTCGTGATTGACGGCGAGTTATATCTCATTCCATCAATCATCCCTTCAATAATGATTTTCTTGCCAATTTTGCATGGATTGTTAGTTTTATAGTCCCACGACAATGATCGGAATACATCTACAATGCCCTGCTCAAATGTATTCTGCTTATTAGCCAGCAGGTGTTTAAACGTTGCCAGTACATTCTCGAATGTCACTGCGGGCATTTTGTCACTGTCCAGTTCTTTACTCCACTGGTCGCGTTGGGTGCTGCTCATGAACGTATACATGCCAGTATCATTCATCAATTTGTGCCAGATTTTTGCATCCAGTAGGCGGGTGAGTTTTTCACTGTTATCTTTTACGCCCCCCCAACGCATGGCATCAGTTACACAATGTGATAAACCATGAAAACTTCCTCCCGTTGCACTTTCAAATATTTTTTTGGATTCATTAAACAACACAATAGCCTGGGCATAAGTTTCTAATCCCTGTTTACGAAAAGCAATAATGCGGTCAATCGATGCTGAGGGGATCAGGTCTCCACCCTCTGTAGGATTTATGCTGGCATCTGTGCATATATTTGTGTGATCAGTAGTCGCTTGTTCATCGGTTGTAAATGTCATTATGGTTTCCTTTCTGAGTGTCGAGTATTGCCACCCCACCCAAAGGGTAGCGAGTTAATTCAGGCAAATTCCCTTTTCAGCTCAAGAGTACGTAATACATGCCCCCATTCGCTCGCACACATTGCTGGAACCCTGACACCCTCCCCATTATTACGACAACGGGCAATATAAAGCCCCAATTCGCACAGCGTTGGATCAACCTCGTTCGCCGCAATATCCTTACGCTTAATACGTACCTGCTTTTTCGGTGCTTCCTTTTTTGCAGCCAATTGCTTTACATACAGCGCCGTTGGTGTAACTATTGAAAAATCGATATTCATGGCTTTATCTCCAATCGGGTATTGAATGCCGGTCTAGCTTTCTCAGGGGTAAACCGGCACGAGAGGGCAGGCGAAAGCCTGCTTTTTCTATTTCTGCGTTTTGCTTTCTCGGCTTTGCATCTCCTTCTCCAGCCGTTTAACAATCGCGGTATGACTCAGTGTGACAACATCACGAAACCTGAAATAGAACTCACCCACTTTGGCGTAAATATAGGTGACGTTACCGCAATACATTTCCGCCAGTTTGAACGACTCGCTATGCACGTCGCCTTGCCAGTCGTGTGGGTACATCGTGCCAATGGCGTCCATGAATGCTGCTAGTGTGATAGCTTCGGGTTCGGTTTTGGCTGAGACTTCCCGTGACTGCCAATAAGCCGCCTCAGCGCTCGCATCCCAGCTAAAACGGTCACTAGTGTCGTTTGTTGTCTGATACATCGTATTCCTCCTTAGTTGATAAGAGCCAGCCAACGGCTGGCAACGCGTAAACGCTAAATACTGATCCCTGATGCTTTAACCAGTTTGATAAATTTTTTGTAATGGTTTGCGGTCACGATATTTTTACCGTTTGTCTGCGCATTCGAACTCAACTCGTAGTGATATTCCTCCTTCATCTTCTCAGGATATGCTTTTCGGAATACCTGCAACTCTTTCAGTGATTCGAATCCATAGAGTTCAAAATTTGCGTGATCGGCTTTTTTTTCACCTTCCGCCATGTAGATAGTGTGGATAATTTCTGTCATTTGATGCTCCTTTGAGTCTGGCGTGTCGCCGGCGTTGAGAAACGGCCTTCCGTCTCTCAATAGAGTCATTATACTATAAAAACGCATTAAATATCAATACTGATATATAATAATTCACTTTATTTATTCAACATTTCGCATGCGAAATTTAATGCCCGTAAGGGCATGTAAGCGACAACGATACTTTCATGGATCATCCACTGTTCAGTGTCGCGTAAGCCAGCCATCGGCTGTACAGGCGTGAATATTCCACAGGCCAGCCCCTCGCCCTGCCAAGCCGGTTTTATGCGAAGCCGCCGAGCTTAAAGCAACACCGCTGCCAACGGTCGAAGACGCAATAAACTGACAGCGGCAATATGTTAACAACAGAGAGCGAGCCACATTCAGCCCGCAGCGGAACGATATGACGTCATTAGCAGTTTTGGCTCTCTCTCCAGCAATGGTTATCTGCTAGCGCCTGCCCTATGCCTTTAGCCATCAGACCCTAGCCAACGGCCCGAAACCGCTTGCGGGTTTGGCGGAGACTGGAGGGACGGTTTACCGGCGCACCTGACGCAGTAGGGCTGACGACTCGGCAACGCCGGAAGCCGTAGGGGGCCATGTCTTCAGGACTAAGGTATTGTCAGTTTATGGGGATATTGAAAATAGAATGTGATGAGACGTTAATGGTTATCTGTGAGGGTAACTGGTGATCTTAACAAAGCTAGACGAAGTAGCATGCCAATATGAAGAACGGTGCCCACGGCACCGTTCTTCATTCTTACTGAGGCAAAGCCTTTACTGCTTCATCTTGTTCCTGACTGCTTTTCGTCGCCGTCAAACGCAATCAAAGATCCCAAAATCATTGATATGCCCCAAACGAGCTGGAAGAAAATCTGTAACATCAAATTATGATATGACAAAAACAAGCAAGCGATAGGAATGAAGAGCAACAATGTAGAATAGAGAATTATCCTTCCACCTAATTTTTTTCTTTGCGCCTGTGACATTTTTTTTACTTTTGGGTTGTTCGCTACTATACGTTTGAAATAATTAAACATACCCACCTCTCTTAGCGACTTATCACTGCGTCCATTTGCAGTATAGAGATCATTTATCGTTAAAGTAACCAAGTCGTGAAGCTACTTCTTGTGCCATCAGATTAATAGCGTCACTTACCTAATTTTCCGTCGATACAACCCCAAGCTTATTGGGTAACATCAGGGTATCTAGCCACAGAACCACCTCGGCCCTCTTCCCCAGGTCGGCATTCATATCATCTAAAATCTGGTATAAATCATCCAGACAGCACAATGTTATCCTGTTTAAACTCACAAAACGCCGCCCCCATGACTGAACCATCGCGATCAAGTCATCGCCGTAGATACCCTTTTGGGCTTGCCGTTTGTTCCACGCTGAAAACTCCTTGGGTGTTGTAAATGCCAAGTCAACTTCAGCCTGTGCCACCAAGGTTTGATAACGGCGGCGTTTCTGCTGGATAGTTTTTTCTTGCTGGCTGTCTCTACGCTGAAATTTTACGTCCCAACGTCTAACGGTACGTTCCTGATGACGATGGCGGGTTTCTGGGAAAAATGAGGCTACGATACTGCCTGACAACGGTAACGGGCACTGTTCACCCTGCGTAGCAATCAGACAATCTATCGCTTCGATATAGTGTTGTTTTGTTGAACTCTGTCGGTTCCTTGGATCGTAACCACTATCAATTCGCCAGATATCCGCTGCTGTGATCACCGTCCGACCCTCATTTAGGGTGCGAAATAACGCTTTAGCATAGGGGCATCGCGGTAATTTTCGCCCTGCTTCCCGCTTGGTTTCCACCATGATGATGGCTTGTGTCACTGCGGCCTGAAAATGGTTGATGGTCACCAACGCTAAATGATTTGGGATCATACGACATGACCTCCCATGCGTAACGCCACCGCTAATGCATCAGCATCGTTATAGCCAGCATCAATATATTCGTCTAGAACCCCTAAACTCGCCCTAATAGCGTCAGGCTCAAATACGTCACCACTGTAGAACCACGCCACGGACTCACCGGCTTCAAACCACAGTCGCCCGTACCAGTAAGGTGAATCATGACTAGGGCTGATGATCTCAATCTTAATTGTCGGAGCCGATTGTATAGCTAGGCGTAAATGCACCGGATACATCCCACCCCACTCCTGATGAAACTCACAGCCGACTACCCACCCTTTGGGCAAAAACAAACAGGCGATCACCGCAGCGGACAAAGAATGACGAACCCCTTCACTACCCGCACGGTATTGTTCAAAGTCGGTTGGGGTAAAAGTTTGCAGCTTTAATAGCGAAATTTTTTCGTGATTGGTCATAGCGTTATACCGCCCTTTCGGGCGGCACCTCCGGTCAGGCAGCGGCTGAATCATCAGTGGAAGAGAGCGAAATTGTTTCATCCTTCGGGAGCAGACATTCCGGCACCCAACGGGTTTGCGCTATTTCAACCGCCGCCAAATGGGCTGCATCACCCTTTTTCATCTTCAGGACAGAGGCCGCTTGCGCTTCTTTCTCGATAGCGGTTAATGCTTCACTCATTTGTTCTTTACTGATACGCCCAAAGTAGTTTTCCTTGGTCGGTTGCCACCACTCACGCAGATTAAATTCCAGCGCGTTCTCGACGGATACCAGCTCACCGCCCACTTTGCCGTCCATTCCTGCATGACAACGCGCGGCATCCAACGACTGACCGACACAATAGGTCAACAGTGCTATCACTTCCGATTGATCCCATGTCAGCAACCACGAAAAATCCAGTTGCCAATTTTCGGGTAAGCGGCTTTCCTGTTAAATATTGTGCAAAAGTAGACCAAGGGATCGGGGAATTATGGTGTAAAAG